>JAEWMK010000551.1 GCA_023457235.1 Bacillota bacterium | reverse complement strand
GAGTCAGGTAGATTTAATCGTAAATAAATAGCATAGAAAGCTGGTAGGGCACTTAATAACAGAGCTACCCTCCAACCAAAAGCCGGTATAACGAAGTATGAAATGAGTGCCGCAATCAACCAACCTACAGCCCAAAAGCTTTCAAGCAATACTACAATACGGCCACGGTCCTTTGCCGGGACAATTTCAGATACTAAGGTTGATGCTACAGGTAATTCACCACCAAGTCCCATCCCAACGAAAATCCGCAATATCAGAAATATTGATAGTGTTGTTGCGAAAGCTGATAGTCCACTGGCTAGAGAAAATAAGACCAGGGTTATAATAAATATATTTTTTCTACCAATACGATCTGCCCATATACCGAATACAAATGCACCAACAGCCATACCGATCGAATTGACACTCCCGATCCAACCCATTTGCCCAGGTGTTAAACCCCAGTCTACCTTTAAGGCAGCAATAATAAATGAAAGCATTCCAACATCCATTGCATCAAACATCCAACCTAGCCCTGCAATCCCTAATACTTTATTTCTAGAAATCGTTTTTTCTCCCATCTTGCACATCTTTCCTCCTGTCATGACAACTGTCTATATATTTACTATAAAGGATCATCCTAAAAAAACAAGCATTTTGTTTTGTACTAAATTCGTAACGAATGTGTCACCAATTCGCAACAGGATCATCCGTAATTTCACCCTTTCGTGAAGTAAACTATATGTAGATAGCGCTTTCAAACTTCTACTTTAGAAAGGAATGTTGAAAATATGAACTATAGTGATATTATTGGCAATTTAGAGGAAAATAAAAGAAAATTAATGGAAAGATTAAAACAAAAAGATTTAACTAGAGAGGAGTATGAATCAGTCCAAAATTCAATCCAGAATTATGATTATATATTAGAATTAACAGAAATGAATCACTTCGAGCGAGGAAATATAAATTAAAAGGAGCTTTTGCACAAGCTCCTTTTTTCCATTTATAGGTTTATTCATTATTTTCAATTTCATATTTCGTACGATCAACGACTGTAATATAAATCAAATAAACAACCAACCCAATACTTGTCGTAATAAAAGCCCAACCAAGTGTTATTTGCTCAATCTGCAAATAATTGTTGCACAATTGAACAGGAGAGTAAATATACAGCCACCCCATTAATAAAAATAAAACAGTAAACAGAATGATTACACCATTTTTCATTTTTTCACTCAGCTTTGTCCAGCTGTCACGAAGTGGAACTCCAGCCAAAAACGGTAAACTGATGAATTTGAATATCTCAACACCTAATTCAGTCAATGCTTCATCCATTGTCCTTGGCATCATCCAAAACAAAATTATAACGATAAATAATAAAATTCCGGGTATACCATTTTGATTCCACTTTTCAAAAAATTGTGGAAAACGTATTTGAAAGAAACGGGCCATTAACAGTCCGGCTATAACTAACATTGGCATTTGCATATGCATGTGCAATGCCATTACAGATTCCAAAATGTGAGCAACAGGGGGCATAGCAAGGAAAATAAATAAGATTAAACCATATTTAGATTGTTCCATTATTTATCCCCCTCTTCCTTTTCAAGGATATCAACTACTATTTGTGCAGCTTCATCAATTTTTTTATAATCCATCACATGTGTTAAACTCCCTTTTTTGTCAACAAAATAAAAGGCGGAGTTATGCGAGAAATTTCCATTTTTATCGGGTATTACAATGACTCCAAAGGATTTTAGCAAGGAATCTAATTCGGCTTGATCATTAATTCTGGCCATTCTCCATGTTTCCCCGTCACTATTAAATAGTTCTCTGTATTTTTCTAATGTAGCCGGGTCATCCCTAGTTGGATCAAAACTAATACTTAAAAATACAATGTCTTTATCGAAGTATTTCTTCGGGATCTTTTCATAAACTTGTGACATATTCTTTTCTAATTGCGGACAAACCGACCCACAAGATGTATAAAGAAACGTAATAAATACGTTTTTTCCTTCAAATTCGCTGAATGAATAGGTGCGACCTTTACTATCCTCTAGTGTGACACTTGGGAACTTTGGTTTCTCATCGACCAATTTATTTACCCTTGCTGTTTCTGCAGTAAACGCACTAAATCCATCAGTTCCGATAAAAAATAAGCCAATTCCAAATAATATAACGAGCCAACAGGCTATTGTTGTATGGCGATTTTTGATCACGGAGATCACTTCCTGAATAATAGTCTTATCTTATTAGCATAAAGAGATAGCCCATAGAAATCGAGCTATCTCTTTATTGTAAATATTACCAAGTTTTGAATGGTGGTGATCCTGGAGGACCATTCACAATCATTTCAACTAATGGTACTGTATAAGCCATTGCAATTGTGATAATCATTAATACAACCCAGATACCCCAACGTTCCGTCCAATAAGGAGTCTTTTCATCATCACTTTGTGGTTCTCCAATAGGGAATTCTGTTTCACCTTTTGGCGCAAAGAACATAAGATTGAATGCTGCATAAACTTGGATAACAACAGCAGTGAATAATAAAATTGCGCCGATACCAACTGCAAGCATCCATGGATTCCAAGATAGTGCCATCGGATGATCGAAATATGTTGTATAAGATGTTCTACGTGGTGATCCGCCAAACAATCCGATATAGTGCATAGAGAATGACATAATTACCATACCAATTGACCAAAGGATTGTTTGGAACACACCTAGTTTATTCATACCTGGTGTTAAAATACGTTTTGAAACATGTGGGATTAACCAATAACTAATACCAAAGTAAGTCAAAACTACAGACATACCTAAAGTTAAGTGGAAATGTCCAACAATCCACATAGTATTATGCACAGTTTGGTCTAATTGGTTAGTACTTTGAACAATACCACCTGCACCTGCTGGAGCAAAGGAAGCCATCGCAATAAATGGAGCTAGGAATCGAACATCGCCCCATGGTAACTTTTTAAACCAACCAAAAGCACCTTTTCCACCTTTTGCTTTACCTGTACGTTCCATTACAGCAAACATTGCGTAAGCAGTCATTAAAGATGGGAAACCAATTGCTAAACTCATGAATACGTGCATAAATTTAATTGGTTCTGAAATACCTGGATCAATAATTTGGTGATGGAATCCACCAGTAATATTCATAATTACTAATGCAATAACTACGACACGAGTGAGCAAATCACTAAAGCGTCTGCCACCGATAATTTTTGGAACAATAACGTACCAAGCAGATACAGCTGTTAAATACCATATATTTACGGCTGTATGTCCAAATGCCCAGAATAATGTACGAGCAACCATAACATTGATTGTATCAACCCAACCAAGAGACCATGGAATAATCATGAATAGTACTTCAACTGCAACCATTAATGTTGCGCCTACTAATAGAACAAATACCCCAGTTGCAAAGAAAGAGAATATTGGAACATGTTTGCCTGGATTATTCTTTCTCCAATTAGCAACTTGAACAAAGGCTCCAATAGCAGCCATCCATACACCTAATACAACAAATACTAACCCGAAATAAAACATTGGGTGAGCTTTCATTGGAGGATAGAATGTATACATTACAGATGCTTCATTCATTAATACCGGAATTACTACTACTACAGTTCCGACAATTTTCAACCAAAATCCAGTCCATACCATCTTTCTTACTTTAGGAATTAGTCCTCCTAACGTATGTGAAAGACCTGCATAAAAGTAACCGATACAAAACGTTGCAGAAAACACAACGACTAACAGTAAACCATGTGCAGTTAATATTTGATAATAGTTTAACCCAGCTGGCATTTGTTGAAGAAGACCGGCACGGTTTAATCCTTGTAATAATCCTAAAAGTCCACCTAGAAGTACTGCTGTGAAAGCGACAAATAAATAAGATTTTGTTATGATAGCATCTTCGGGTCTAGCACCCAAAACTTGATTTGCTTTATCTTTAAATGACGTCTGTGACATTTTTGCCGTTGTTGATGTAGGTTGCATGTAACTCCCCCCCTTTTTATTTAACCGTAATGGTTGTTGCCATTAATTGGTGTCCAGCACCACAGTATTCATTACATAAAACTAAATAATCACCAGGTTTATCAAATTTTTGTGTGATAGTTTGAACATAACCAGGCATTACCATCGCATTTATGTTTGTTCCTGCGACTTCAAATCCATGAACAACGTCCTTTGAAGTTAATTTAAAATGAACTGTTGATCCTGCAGGAAACTCAAGCTTATTTGGTGTAAAGCTAAAAAGCTGCAATGTCATGACCACTTCGTATTCATTTTCCCCTATTTGTGTAACACCGGGTTTATCAAATGGAGGTGTTTGGTCTACTTTTTGTGGATCAAGCGTTTCTGAACCTGATGGTGTTCCCATTCCCAATGCAAATGCTTGATAACCAGTAAGAATCATAAAACCCATAATCATTCCGAAACTTAACGTTAGCCAAATCTTTTCTGATTTATGCATTTTCCCCTAACCCCTTTCTAAACTCTTACCATATATAGTCCGTACATCACTATATAGGTTACTAATATTACAGCGCCAACAATCCCTACTCCAATAAAGGTACCTACACCTTCTCGGCCCTCTTTGACTACCTCTTGATCATTTTTTGTTGTAGCCATCGAACTCCACCTCCCAAATGATTTTCTACCTCCATATTAATTGCAAATCATTTTCAATAATGTGCGTTAAATCACAGTCAATTATCAACTTTTGGTAAAATACGACGGTTATATGCCACATTAACACTATGAAAACCCAGTAAACTCAAGGGTTCGACAACATATTTACCCCTGTCAATAGCTAAATAAAAATTTTTAAAAAAATTAATTTTTTTAGGATATAAATGAAAAAATGGAGCAATTCCCCAATTTTATGGAGTGTAAAATCAAAAAAACCGCAACAGTGAAGTGAGTATTCACTGCGCGGTTTTCAATTATCGTGCGTTTGTTGCCTATTTTCGATGCATTTTAAATTCTAAAAACAGTGCATTATAATAGGCCAAGTTCTTTTTGCCAAGATTTTCATAAACCTCAAGTTTTTCCGTTAGTTCAGGTGATGGATAGAAGCGTTCATCCGTTACCATATCCTCCGGCATATATTTCAGAGCTTCTTTATTTGGTGTGGAATAGCTTACATATTCAGTATTTTGTGCTGCAACTTCTGGGTCAAGCATAAAATTGATAAATTGATGGGCAGCTTCGATGTTTTTAGCCGTTTTCGGAATAACCATATTATCAAACCAGAGATTGGAGCCTTCTTCCGGTACGACATAGTCTAAATTTTCATTTTCCCACATAATATCGGCTGCATCACCTGACCAAACTAGACCAATAGCTGCTTCTTCATTAGCCAAGAGCATCTTAATTTCATCACCAACAATCGCCTTCACATTTGGTGTGAGTCGATCCAGTTTTTCCTTCGCTTCCATTAAATGCTCTTTATTCGTATCATTTAACGAAAAACCTAGACTATTAAGCCCCATTCCCATTACTTCCCTGGCACCATCAATTAAAAGTATTTGATTTTTTAAAGCTGGATCCCATAAATCATTCCAACTCGTTAATTCCTTACCGTCCAGTAAGGTTGGATTATAGACGATTCCAACGGTTCCCCAAAAATAAGGAATCGAATATTTATTTTCAGGATCAAACGGCAAGTCCATAAAACGTTCATCAATATACTTTAAATTGGGCAACTTGGAATGATCAAGCGGAATCAGTAGGTCCTCTTCTCTCATTTTCTCTATCGTATATTCGGAAGGAACTGCAATATCATAGGTTGTGCCGCCTTGAACGATTTTTGTCATCATCGCTTCATTTGAATCAAAGGTTTCATAGATCACTTTAATACCTGTTTCTTCTTCAAACCGAGTGATAAGCTCTTCGTCAATATAATCACCCCAGTTATAAATCGTTAAGGTATTTCCACTTGAATACCCTTGGGATGAATTTAATCGATCTAGCAACACTAATAAAACGACGGATGCTATGACAACTGCCAATAACGAATGGACTAATTTTTTCATTTTTTAGCCCCCATTCCCATTGGTTTATTTTTTTGTGAAATATAATAATAAATTACAACTAATAGAGTCGTAAATAAAAATAGTACAGCTGACAAGGCATTAATATTTAAGGAAATTCCCCGACGAGCCAAAGAGTATATTTCAACAGAAAGTGTACTAAAACCATTTCCTGTTACAAAAAACGTCACAGCAAAATCATCAAACGAATACGTTAAGGCCATAAAAAAGCCAGCCATAATTCCCGGTGTTATATAGGGAAGAATAACCTTTGACAGTACATCCCATTCACTTGCACCTAGGTCTCTTGCAGCATCGATTAAAGTCGGACTCATTTCATTTAACTTAGGCAATACCATTAACACAACAATGGGAATGCTAAAAGCTATATGTGAGCATAATACGGAGATAAATCCAAGTTTCATCCCACCAACTGTAAATAATATCAAAAACGATGCACCAATAATGACATCCGGGCTGACAATCAGCACATTGTTCAATGATAGTAAAGCTTGTTTTGTTTTTCTTTTTCGAACGTTATAAATAGCAAGAGCACCAAAAACACCAATGATGGTTGCTAACAGTGCAGATAATAATGCTATAACAATTGTATTCAGCACAATAATGAGAAGCCTCGTATCACTAAATAATTCTTTATACCAATTAAGTGTAAAGCCTTCAAAATCGTACATTGTTCCACCGCTATTGAAAGAGTAGAACACTAAAAAGAAAATCGGTGTATATAAAATAGCAAAAACAATCAATAAATAAAGCTTTGAAATCGGTGATAATTTCTGAGCCACCTTATACACCACGCTTTCTATCGCCAGTGACGCTCATAATTAAAAACATAATAATGATTAAAAATACGGCAATCGTTGCTCCCATTCCCCAGTCTTGTGTCACAAGGAAGTGTTGTTCAATCGCAGTACCAAGGGTGATCACGCGATTTCCGGCAATTAACCTTGTTAGCATGAATAATGAAAGAGCTGGAATAAAGACAACTTGACACCCCGATTTTACACCGTCGAGCGTAAGAGGAAAAATCACTCTTCTGAACGTTGTCCATTTCGATGCTCCTAAATCATTGGCAGCATCAATTAGGGTTGGATTTAATTCATTTAAGGCATTAAAAATAGGTAAAATCATAAATGGAATAAATATATATACCGAAACAAATATAAAACTAAAATCAGTAAATAAGATCTGCTGGGTACCGACACCAATGATTTCTAAAAATTGATTTGTCATTCCATACGTCCCAAAAATTCCTAAAAACGCATAGGCTTTTAACAATAAATTAATCCATGAAGGTGTAATAATTAATAAAAGCCAAAGATGCTTATGCCTCGTTCTCGTTAACAAAAAAGCAGTTGGATAGGCAATAAATAAAGAAAAGGCAGTAATTAGAAATGCATACCAAAAAGAACTCAATGTCATTTGTAAATAAACAGGTGTAAAAAATTTTTGATAATTTATCAGTGAAAATTGTCCTTCAATATCAAAGAAGGAATAATAGAGTATTAAAAAAATCGGTGCAATAACAAAGAGTGCGATCCAACCAGCATAAGGAACCATATAAAGATTACGTGTTAACTTAGAGTTCATCATAATCTCCTTCCTCATATGATTCTAGACGGCGATCAAAATCTTCCTCACTCTCTCCAAAACGCATAACATGGATCGCTTCAGGCTCAAAATAGAGACCTATTTCCTCTCCAACTGTCGCTTTCTTAGTCGAATGAACGAGCCATTCGTTCCCATCCTTGTCATAACAGCTTATCTCATAATGTACACCTCTAAATAGTTGTGTATCCACTCGAACTTGCAATTTTCCTCGCTCGATTGAAGTAATTTCAAGGTCTTCTGGACGTATGACTACTTCAATTGGTTCATTATCATGTAACCCTTTATCAACACACTCAAATCTTTTGCCGACAAATTCTACTTCGTAATCTCGAATCATTTTCCCATTGATAATATTCGATTCCCCGATAAAATCAGCAACAAATCGATTAATAGGCTCGTCATATATATCATTTGGAGTACCGCTCTGCTGAATTTTCCCTTCATTAAGAACAAAAATTTCATCCGACATCGCAAGAGCCTCTTCTTGGTCATGAGTAACAAAAATAAAGGTAATACCTAGACGGCGTTGTAGCTCACGCAACTCATATTGCATTTCTGTTCGCAATTTCAAATCAAGTGCAGATAGAGGCTCGTCCAAAAGAATAATTTCCGGTTCATTCACAATGGCACGAGCAATGGCTACACGTTGCCGTTGTCCACCGGACATTTCTTTAATTTCTCGGTTTTCATAGCCTTTAAGGTTAACAAATTGCAGGGCTTCATGAACTTTTCTCTCTATCTCACTATTTTTCATTTTCTTAATTCTCAAACCAAATGCTACATTTTCAAAAACATTCAAATGTGGAAATAAGGCATAATCTTGAAAAACAGTATTCACTTGCCTTTTATTGGCAGGGACTTGATTGACATTTTTGCCATTAAAATAAATATTGCCCGCTGAAGGCTCTGTAAATCCAGCTATCAAGCGAAGGATCGTTGTTTTACCACAACCAGATGGCCCTAGTAGCGTGTAAAATTTCCCTCGTTCAAACTCCAAGCTAACGTTAACAAGAACAGCATCGTCATCATCATATTGCTTTGTTACATTTTCAAAGCGTATGATCGGAATATTCGTCAATAAAAACACTTCCTATCTCAAAAAATGCACATAGTCTATATATGGCGAATCATGTAAAAAACAAATTCGCCACTATTATACTAGAAAATCTAGAGCAATTACTACACCCGGCTATTAAAATCCTCTTAGAAAAATAAAATGACCCACCATGGTCCGCATTATTAAGAGGCGTGGTGGGTTCTGTTGTTATTATAATTAGTCGTAAAAGTCCATTATCTTACAAAAGTAATAAAATCAACAT
>JAEWMK010000550.1 GCA_023457235.1 Bacillota bacterium | reverse complement strand
TTTTGGAATAACTAACAGATAAAGGAGGATCAGTCAGTGTCTGCAGAAACACTAATTCAAGTACTAGAAAAAATACTACTTTTGCATAAAAGCTTAAACCAATTGGCAAAACAAAAGACAGAAATATTAAAGACTGGAGACACTACGGCCCTTAACAACCTGTTTAAAGAAGAAAAAAAGCACATCCAAGCTATACAAAAATTTGAAACTGAACGCAAACAGGTTTCAATCGCTTTTTTAGCGAAAAAACAATCCAATGAATTTACTAATCCAACAATTGCAGATTGTATTAATTTTGCTAATACTGCTGATAAAATAAAATTAACTCAAATAAAGTCTGAATTACATCAACAAATTAAAATATTATCCAATCGAAATGAACTAAATCAACAGTTGCTCAAACAGTCCCTGCAGTTTGTAAATTTATCATTGGATATCTTAAAACCCGAAATTGATACTTATAATTATGAGCGTCCGGGACAATCTCAACAGTACGAAGAAGGTCGTTCGATTTTTAATTCAAAGGCATAAATTTCAACGGAGGTGAAAAACTAAATGGTTTCAACGTTTCATGGATTAGAAACAGCCCGTAGGGGAATGATGACACAACAGGCTGCGCTTTACGTTACTGGACACAATATTGCAAATGCCAATACACCTGGCTATACAAGGCAGAGGGTTAATTTTGAATCTACAGAACCATATCCGCCAGCATCAAGAAACCGTCCCCAAATACCTGGGCAAATGGGTACTGGTGTTCGAGCTGGAGATATCCAACGAATTCGGGATTCATTTGTTGATACGCAATTTAGAGGAGAAAATAGCAAGCTTGGTTTTTGGCAAGCAAAAGCTGAAATGCTTACACAAATGGAAGATATTATGAATGAGCCTTCAGATACAGGTCTAGCAAAATCGATGGATGAATTTTGGAACTCATTACAGGATTTAGCCGTACAGCCGCAAAATAGTGGAGCCCGTCGGGTTGTGCGTCAACGAGGTATAGCGTTAGCCAATACTTTTAATTATATGTACAATTCTCTAAAGGCTGTCCAAAAGGATTATCGGAATGAAATTGATATTTCCGAAACGCAAATCAATTCTCTATTAAGACAAATTAATCAATTAAACAAACAAATTGGATCGATCGAGCCACATGGCTATTTGCCAAATGATTTGTACGATGAACGTGATAGATTAGTAGATGAATTATCGAGTTTAGTCAACATAAAAGTTGAAGTGAAACCAAGTGGTGGTTTAGCATCGGAAAATGCGGAAGGACTTTATGATATTTACCTTGCTACACCACAGGGGGATATTCTAACTGATAATAGTGCAACTCCTCAGCCAATAAAGCTTGTTGATTCATCAGATGGTAAGGCCTATGGAATTCATATTCAATATGAAGACCGAACAGTATTAGATAGCCCTGTATCTAAAATAAAATTCTTTGAATTAAAAGAAAGTGAAGAAGGTTTCGTTGGTCCTACTGATGACATTGAAGCAGACGGCAGTACTTTCCCTCCGGATTACACACTTAATCAGTTTTCAGATTTTAAAACGAACGGCAGATTAAAAGGGTTTATTGAAGGCTATGGCTACAAAGAAGGTACGGTGACAAAAGGAATTTACAATGATATGCTGTCGGACCTTGATGAGATGGCTTTTACATTTGCCGAACATTTTAATCTTGTTCATCAATCTGGCTGGAGCTTAAATGAAATAAGAAATGGTGTGGAGAATAATTACGATTTCTTTGACCTTGGAGGATTGACAGCTGACAATCCTGCAGGAGCAGCCTCAATAATAAAAGTAGCCCAAGCAATTATGGATGATGTCGATAATATTGCGGCAGCAGCAGAAGGAAATGTTATTGCTGGTTCAATGGAAAGAACAAGTAGTGTTGACAATGCGACAGTAGGTAATCCAAGTATAAAAGGGGTTTATGATAGAACAAAAAATACCCCAAACCTTTCAGTTGATGCAAAAAAAATACAAATTGATTTAAGCTTTGATGAAACTACCAATGCATGGAGTTATAATTTAACTTCATATGATGCTGCTGGAACTGCCTTATATACATCAGGTCCTGTTAGTGCAAGCGGAAAGATTTCATTATATGGTATAGATATAGATGCAACCCTTGTTAAACTAAATGATAATAATAGCGGCATACAAACATGGTCATATACATTTTCAGCAGAGGGAGTTAAGCCAAGCGATGAAGCTTTCATCGGCAACGGCTCAAATGCACTAGAGCTTTCAAAGGTGAAGGATGCCCTTCTTAGTTTTGGTGGAAACTTAACAAATGTTCACACCTTTTATCAAGGGATGATTGGGTCATTAGGTGACCAAGCATCTGAAGCCTCAAGAATGCTAAATACATCGGCAACTCTAACGGATTCTGTTGAGCAACGAAGAATGTCAATTAGCAATGTATCCCTGGATGAAGAAATGACAAATATGATTAAATTCCAGCATGCCTATAATGCTGCAGCAAGGCAAATTACGCTAATAGACGAAATGCTCGACAAAATTATCAATGGTATGGGATTAGTAGGAAGATAGGGTAGGTGATGAAAAGTGCGTGTTACACAAAATATGTTAACGAACAGTAACCTCAGCTATATAAGTAAAAACTACGAACGCCTAGGGAAGTTACAAGATCAAATTAATACTGGCAAAAAAATAACCCGCCCTTCTGACGATCCTGTAGTTGCCATGAAAGGGATGCGTTATCGAAGTCAATTAGTAGAGGTAAATCAATTTTATCGCAACCTGACAGAAGGATTTACTTGGATGGATAATACGGATGCAGCGCTTGAAGAAACAACACAAATTCTTAATCGCGTACGTGATCTGACTGTACAAGCATCTAATGACAGCTATGATCCAGTTGCGCGCGGAAATATTGCAAAAGAGATTGAACAACTCCAACAACACCTAGTATCAATAGCGAATACAAAAATTGGCGATAATTATATTTTCAATGGTACAGATACAGCGAAACCGCCCATTAATGAAAATCAATTTAATCTTGAATTCAGTCAATTTACAAGTGAATTAGGTACAAGTGCCATTCAAGCTGAGGATTATGTAGTAAGCTATCATGGACAAACTTATAAATACAGTACTGATAGTACGGGAACTTCCTTTGAATTTGAATCATCTGACGGGAGCAAAATAACGATAGATCCAAGTACAGGTGAAGTATCGCGGACCTATACAGAAGCTTTAAAAAATAAAGATGGCGAGCAGGCTGAGTTTACCGAAAAAATAAATAGTACGGATCTAGTGATATCGAATAAAGGTGCCGTTTCTACCAATAACCAGGATGTAGAAATCGAAGTTATGAAAGGTGTTACCGTTCCAATCAACGTTCATTCACAAGATGCGTTTTCTGTCGATTTATTCAGCGGGATTGAATCAATTAAAAAGATGTTAACAAATCCTGATACAAAGGGAGCAGAAATCACAAAAGCACTAGATACAATAGATTCATTATTAAACGGCGTTGTATCAACAAGAGCAGAATTAGGAGCCCGTCAAAATCGGGCAGAAATGGTTGAAAATCGCTTATTGCAGCAGCAGATTGTAGCAGAAAAAACCGTTTCGGATAACGAAGATATTGATTTTGAAAAAGTAATTATTGATTTAACAATCCAAGAAAGTATCCATAGAGCATCCTTAGCGGTTGGAGCACGGATTATCCAACCAACATTAATGGATTTTCTACGTTAAAATAGGGGCTATCCCAAAAGTATCAACCACATGGATTATCAATTTTGAGCGCATATTGATAAGTGGTATCGGTACATTTTGGATTGCCTCTTTTTTTACAAATAGGATATGTAGATAGTTTTATATTTAACTGATATTCGCTAAAATAGGAATATATGGTTAAAGATAGGGGTGTGGTTCATGCAACTTCCTCGACTAGACATAACAAATCAATTTGCAAAGCTTGGAATTCAACAACAGCGACCCAATATCGAAGTTGAACAGCATTTAGCTGAAGTAGAAATAAAGCAAAAAAAGCCTGAAATGGAAATTATAAAGTCAAAAGGTAAACTTACCATTGATCAATCTGAGGCATTCGCTGATGCAGATTTAAAGCCTATATTGACAAGAAATAAGGAATGGGCTGAACAAGCAAAACAGGCTATACAACAAGATATAGCTAACAAGACGAAAGAAGGCCAAAGACTAATGGGGATAGAAAATGATAACAATACAATCCCACAAATGGCGAAGGATCAGACCACACCAACCCAAAAGTCTTCAAATATTAAATTTATTCCAGAAACAGCTGAAAAAGTAAAGTTCCAGTATACGCCCTCAGAAATTGATATAAAGATTAAACAACACGAAACTACAGTGGAGGCAAACATAAAAAGCCCTACCATCACTTACCACCCATGGGACTTAACAATATATCTAAAACAAAAACCATCTATCTCTTTTAAAATTGTCGGTTCATTATATGATAATCAAGCATAGCTCTAAAAATTATAGAAAATGGTGATTACATGAAAATCCAAACAAAATATCACGGTGAAATTGAAATAGAAGAGCAATCTATTATTCATTTTGAAGAGGGAATTCCAAGCTTTGAGGACGAAAAGAAATTCGTCATACTTCCATTTGGACAAGACAGCCCGTTTCTTATTCTTCAATCCGTTCAAAGCTCAACGCTAGGCTTCGTCATTGCAAGTCCGTTCGATTTCTTTAACGATTACTCAGTAAAATTATCAGACTCAACATTAGAAAAATTGAAAATAAATAGCGAAGAACATGTGGCTATATTCAGCATTTTAACAGTTCAGGACCCATTCCATAATACAACAGCCAACCTAAGAGGTCCGGTTGTCATTAATACAATTGAGCAACTAGGCAAACAAATCGTATTAAATGACGAAAAATACACAACAAAGCATTTTATCATCAAAACTCCAGCTTCAATCAGCGAGGAGGGTAAATAAATGCTTGTCCTAACAAGAAAAATAAATCAATCCATCCAAATCGGTGACGATATTGAAATCATAATTCTATCGATAGACGGTGAACAGGTGAAAATCGGGATCAACGCCCCGAAACAAATTGAAATACATAGGAAAGAAGTTTACTTAGCAATTCAGGAAGAGAACAATCAAGCATCAGCAGTGTCGATAGATTTGCTAAAAAAATTATCCGCACAAATTCAAAAATAATTCCTTAGAGCCACTTAGAAGAAAAAATCTAAGTGGTTTTTTAAATACTTAGGAATGTATAAAAAAACAGACAAAAAATCACTCGAATCTATTAAACAATTAAAATGAAATGACGATATAATAACTGTATAGCCAGAAAGCAATTAAAGGCGGCCGCTTTAACTGCTTCATCTGTCTTAAAAATAACCACATGGACGTGGGAACTTTCAAAAATCAAGGAGGAAAAAAATTATGATTATCAATCATAACTTACCAGCGATGAACTCATATCGCCAATTAGGTACGAACCAAACAAATGCAACAAAATCAATGGAGAAATTATCTTCAGGTCTTCGCATCAACCGTGCTGGCGACGACGCTGCAGGTCTAGCAATCTCTGAAAAAATGCGTGGACAAGTACGCGGCTTAAACCAGGCACAACGTAACTCACAAGATGCAATCTCATTAATCCAAACTGCTGAAGGTGGATTAAGTGAAGTTCACAACATTTTGCAACGTATGCGTGAGCTTGCAACACAAGCATCAAACGACACAAACACAGATCAGGACCGTCAAGAGCTTCAAAAAGAGTTGAATCAATTAACATCTGAAATTAACCGTATTGGTAACAATACAGAGTTCAACCAAAAGAAATTATTAAATGGTTCTCAAGAATTAGATAATGCTAGTGCAACTAATACGAAGGTAGCAAGTGCTGGTGCTGTAAGTGGTGGAGGTCTCCACATGCAAGTTGGCGCCAACTCCATGCAAAACTTTACAATTGATATTTTTGATATGAGAGCTGAAGCATTAGGAGTTGCAGGTACAGCTAATTCATCGGGTGCTATTTCAGCTTCTAGTACCACATTCCGTGCTACGGATACTAGTGTTGGTACAGAAAAATACTATGATGAAACAGGTAAAGAAGTAGCTGCTGGAAACAAGGCACGTACTGATAATGGCTCAATTATAAGTGCTGAATTAGTAGCTAAATCAGCAGATGCTGTATTTGCTAGTGGTGCACAAAACAATTTAACTGATGTCGGTAATGCGACTGGTGCGCAAACTCATGCATTAGATATACGTTCGCATAAAACTGCAACTGCAGCCATTTCTGTTATTGATGCTGCAATTAACCAAGTATCTGCTGAACGTTCTAAGCTAGGGGCATTCCAAAACCGCCTAGAACACACT
>JAEWMK010000549.1 GCA_023457235.1 Bacillota bacterium | reverse complement strand
AAAAGACACTACTCGTGGGCTTTAATCCAAGAAGGACTAACGCTTTTTTTTAGTGGTGAAGGAGGAATATAGCTTGAAAATGATAGGGCTGTTGCCTATTTTACTATTCTTATTGGTTGGATGTATGAATAATGAAGTAACTTCAAATAAAAAAAATCCTAATACTGAGGTCACTAAAACTAATGAGGGACAAAAGGAATTAGTTGTGAAAGAGGATTATCAAGTCGTAGCAAGTTCAGATAAAGAGGGAATCACGATTTATGCTAAAGAAAAGGATGACCTATATTACGATTTTAAGATTAACCATAATAATAGTTCATTTAATGAACCATTTTGGATGAATGTAACAAATCCAAGTTGGGCACCGCAAATTATTGTTGAAGATATAAATGGTGATGGGGCAAAAGAGTTAATTATTATTTTAACACATGGATATGGTACAGGTGCGTTAATACAAGAAGCACATGTATACCATATGGATAATATTTTTTATACTGAGGTACTTGTCGATAATCCAATGGCTATCGTGTTCAAAAATGTAAAAGCAACTTTATTACCAAACGAAGCGAAAATTAATATAGCTGATAAACAGGTGACAGTTGGTCTAGATGTGGAACCAGAATACCTAAATAATGAGGTAGGTTTTGGTGGTATAATTTCCTATAATGTAGAAAATAATCAGCTTATAGCTAAAATTGGAGCGCAGGTTTCCCCAACGAGTTTTATAGGAGATGTTGTTATCAAGTATGAATATCGAGATAAAATGTACCAAGCAAAATCAGTTGAATTTCAAACTAATGAATAAGCATTTAGGTTTACTATCAGTAATAATACTTTTAATTACGTTGGTTAATCTACCTCATAGCGATTGGAAGATAGGAGTTTCGGGGATTATCCTTGGACTTTTGCTAGCAGTAAAAGCTCCAAAAAGTGTCTGGAAATATGTTGCTTATGTGGTTTTGATATTTTGTACCCTTCTATTGTTATTTTTGATAGTTATGGGTATTTTGATGGCAGGTCTTGTAGAAATAAATTGATGAAGCTGAATTATGACGAACAAATTGAAAATCTATATGCCGAAGTAGGTAAGTTAACCACGCAATTGACGCGGTCTAAAAAAATCTGGCATATTGCAAACAGTGGAGTTGGGAAATGTATTTAGAAGCTGAAGTTTACGGTATGTTGAATTGGGGCTTTATAATTGTCATTATAATTGAACTATTTTCTATAATTGGGCTTTGGATGGAACATAAATTTTCCAAAGAGGCGTTTAGCTGGTTTATTGTGCACATCATTTTCTTTGCTTTTGCAGGATACAAACTTTTGGAGGCTATAAATACTACCGAATATAACAATTCCATGGGTTCGGAAAATGCCTCAATGAGTATTGGTTTTTCGGGTGTTTTATGGGCGATTAGTGTAGCTTGTTTAATAATTGGACTTTCACGCCTTCTTTCATTTAAATCAACAAACAAGTGTTAAATGCTTGTTAAATAAATGGAGGATTATATTGAAGATCTAGCTGCAACTGATTCAGCTTTTTGTAGATGGTAAATCGCAATTGGTACACCTTTGGCACTGATATTCCTATTAATATTGATTTTCAAGATTAAAAGAAATAGAGATATTCAAATTGAGCAAAATAAAAGGATTATTCAATTATTGGAAAAAGAGAAGTAACAGGGTTTTTTGTTCAATAGAAGAGCAGCTTTTGTGTAAATGAGTAGGATTGTTTTATAAGGATAATCTTAGAAATTATTATTATTCTTAGAAAGTAGGGGGAAAGAGGTCGATACTATGGAATTTATAATGACGATTGGAATTGTTGTAATAGCCATTACAAGCTTATCAATTGATGGAAAATTGAGAAAAGCCATTGAACAAAACAATGAAATTATAGCTATTTAAAAACAAGAAAAAGAAAATTAGTGTTGATAGGCATTGTGCTAACGGGAGCTTTGCTAAAACAGCAGTAATGCTCTTTATTTCTATAAAAGGGGGTTGTAATAAGTGAAAAAAGTGGGTTTAGGGTTTTTATTTACATTGGTATTAATCATCACTACTTCACCTGCTTATGCAGCAGACATTCAAATCAAGGTTGACGGAGTTGTTTTAGAATCTGATGTGAGTCCTGAAAATAGTAATAATCGAACAATGGTGCCTTTACGTGTTATCAGTGAAAATTTGGGCGCTAACGTCAATTGGTTGGGCTCCGAAATTACTCTGACTAAAAACGATATGCAAGTAATATTAAAATTAAATAGCAATACGGTATTGAAAAATGGTAAAACGGAGTTGATTGATGTCAAACCATATATAAAAAATAATCGTACAATCGTTCCACTACGTTTTCTTGCCGAAACTTTTGGCTGCAATGTCAATTTTGAAAATGCCACAGTAACTGTTGATTCCAAGCCATTGACCATAGATGGTGTAAAAGTAAAAGTGATGCAAGAAGAATACCACATGACTATGGGCGGCGTAGTACAGCAAATAAAAGGAAATGCTTATAACGAAGCGATTTATAATATTTTTATTGAAAACAAAGGTAGTGTTGTCGAAGCCCCTGCTAATTATTCGTGGCAGTATACTATGGACACACTTGGATCCTATTATAAAGATGGTCAATATGACTTTCTTGATGCAGAAGGGAATAGCATAAAACGTTTTGATATTTACACTTTAATAAAAACTTTTCCAGCAGAAATTTTGAATGGATACCCGGAGGTTTTATTATATGACGTAACTGAAAACCAATGGTATTTATTTAATGAAGTCGCAAGACAATCTATTGATCAACTTATTGATACCGCCCTTGGAAATGGTTTCCTAAAAATTATCAGTAATACAGTAGTATAGGGCAGATAAAAAACTATACTATTAAACAAACAGGTTTCATTACTGGAACAACGCAGTCGCTCTTTTGCTAAAAATAATGTAGAAGGAATTAGATGATTGTTAGGGGGATTTTATGCACCCAAAAGAAATAATTGAATTCATGATCGTTGCGGTAATCATTATTATCTCGTTCTTTTTAAAAGATAAATGGCGAAAGCTTGGATGGTCATTAGCTTTAGTTGTTTTATTGACATACTGTGCATTTTATATTGTGCGCCCATGTTGGATTGATGCGAAAATTGATAAAAAAGTTGAACTGTTAGAACTATTTTTAGAACAAAAGTATCCAAACGAAGCTTGGGAAATAACAACTGTACCCCATCGAACGAATGGTTTCAAGCAT
>JAEWMK010000548.1 GCA_023457235.1 Bacillota bacterium | reverse complement strand
GTCCGACATAATGGGCCCAACCACCGCCATTGACACCTTCGCAGCCCGTTAATAACACTAAATTTATGATCGCACGATAGATGACATCTGAGTGGAACCAGTGATTGATTCCTGAGCCCATAATAATCATCGAACGACCTTTACTATCAATAGCATTTTGAGCAAACTCTCTAGCAATTTGGGCAGCCAATTTTCGATCAACATTAGTAATTCCCTCTTGCCATGCAGGTGTGAATGGTTTTGGATCATCATAATCTTTAGGATAATCACCAGGCAGATCCCCTCGATGAATCCCGGACTGAGCCAGCATTAAATCAAGAACTGTTGTTACGTAGAAAGATTCACCATTATGTTCAATTTCTTTGACTGGTACACCGCGTTCGATAATATATCTTTCATCTTGGGTAAAATATGGAAATTGACAGATGACTTGTCTATCCTCAATACCTAGCATCGTTAACACAGGATCAATATCACCAAGCTGATTGTCGGTATCTTTTAAGTGCAAATTCCAATTTCCGCCCTCTGACCAACGATGACCAATTGAACCGTGCGGGGCCGCATAGTTATTTGATTTTTTATCAAAAACAATCGTTTTCCATTCGGCCTTATTAATATTCATACCAAGATCAGAGGCGCGGACGAAACGGTCAGCTGTATAATTTTCTCCACGTTTTTTTAGTTTCACTAAAAATGGTAAATCAGTGTACTGTTTTACATAATCCTCGAAATATGGAGTCTGTTTATCAACATAAAACTCCTTCAACACAACATGGGTCATGGCCATCGCAAGCGCTGCATCGGTACCTGGATTCACTGCCATCCAATTGTCAGCAAACTTAACAAAAATAGCATAGTCTGGACTAACCGCTACAACCTTCGTTCCGTTATAACGCCCTTCAGTATAGAAATGGGCATCAGGCGTTCTCGTTTGTGGAATATTAGAACCCCAAGCAATGATATAGCTTGAGTTGTACCAATCTGAGCTTTCCGGAACATCTGTCTGCTCTCCCCAAATTTGTGGTGAAGCCGCCGGGAGGTCTGCATACCAATCATAAAAGCTTAGAAGTGGGGCTCCAATTAAATTTAGAAAGCGTGCACCAGATGCATAACTGACCATTGACATCGCCGGAATCGGAGAAAAGCCAAAGATCCGGTCCGGACCATATTTCTTCATTGTGTAAATGAGCTGGGAAGCAATCAATGTATTGATCTCATCCCATGACGCCCGAACAAATCCCCCTTTTCCGCGGGCGGATTTATAAGATTTCTTTGTATCCGGGTTTTCTGATATTAGCCCCCATGCCTCGACTGGGTCACCTGTTTTTCCGAGTGCTTCTTTCCATACCTTTAACAAGGCACTTCTTATATAAGGAAAACGAACCCGTAATGGACTATATGTATACCAAGAAAAAGTTGCACCACGCGGGCAACCCCTAGGCTCATATTCAGGCATATTGGGTCCAGTTGTTGGATAGTCAGTTTGCTGGGTTTCCCATGTGATAATGCCATCCTTTACATGGACTTTCCAGCTGCACGAACCGGTACAGTTAACACCATGTGTTGTTCGTACAACTTTGTCATGCTGCCATCGTCTTCGATAATATTTTTCCGACTCACGGTCGGCGTGAGACAATGTACTATGATTCGTTATATCGGTTGTTTTACCAAAAAAGGTCATCTTTTTTAGTAACGGAGGAACTTTTTTCTTCATCTCATTACTCCCTTCACTATTTTTGTCTATTTTTTTACAAAAAGGATGCTTGGCAATTTTTAGACAATAATCATAGTGTTTCCAAAAAAATAATTTATACTAATAAAGATGGAATTTTTATTGGAAAAAGTGAGATGCCTCACTTTTTATACAAGATGGTTTCGATAGAATAATATTGAATACAATATACTTACGAATAGGCTTTTCGATTTTGTTGGGAGGAATATGTAATGATGGACAAAGATTGGTCTATGGACTTGGAGCATAATGAATATGAATTTGATAAAGACCTCATCATCGAAGATGGAATAAAAGCTGTGGAAGAGACAGCACCAGGGTATTATGTTAATTTAGTGACTTCAAACCATTTTGGGGATCCTGAAGAATATCTTACGCCACTATTACACGAAAAATTTGGTGATGCAATTAAAACAAAATTTATCGACCAATGTGGTTGTGGAGGGTATGTTTTACGAGTATGGAAACTGAAATAAGGATTATGAAAGATAGTTTAAGCCAATACAAAAATCGGCAAGCCGTTCTAAATTATTATGAGGATGAAGAGTTAGTTCAAAGAGATGGACTCGATTTTGAAACCATTCATGTTACTGACACTGAAATACAATTTTTAATTGGCGAAAAAGTTAAAGAAGCTATTGATTTATCAAAATATAAAACATTTGAACGCTCCAATGAGTTTTTCAAGAATTATTTTGAACTTAAAAATGGAGTAAATATTCTTCGCATTTATTTTCCATAAAAAAACAGGAAGATCTTTCTGCTTCCTGTTTTTCCCCACTTCCTTCTCATAAAAAAATATGAATTAGAAAGAAAGTTAAAAATATAAATGCCATCCGCAAATGAAACAATCTTCTAAAACCAGATGCTTTTTTTCTTCGTAACCAACCACTAAATAAATGAACCGATAATATAAGAATGGCCAATAAGCCGCTCAGTTTTTTAATATCAAATATTTCAAGCGGATGAAAAGAAATCATAATAATCGCGTGAATACATATTAATGCCGTCGCTGTAATGGCAATTGGAACATGAAACTTCATCATTTTTCGTGAGAAAAGCGCTAAAGTCTTCTTAACCCCTTTTGCTTTACTTTTACGGATAATTAAAAAAATAAAGTACATATTGACATTAATGATAAATAAAATTACCGCAATTACAGCAAAGCTTTTCCCTGCTACGATAGTTGGTGAGGAATATTCTCTGTTCCAAAAACTCCAAAATATGACTAGAAAAATAAAGAGTGCATTACTGATTAACCAACCCTTCACCCAATCCCTCCTTATCTTACAGAAAAAAGGCTGACATTTTGGATGTCAGCCTTTTATTACATTATTTTTTACCGATTGCTACGCGCCATACATCAGGACCTTCTTCAAGGTATTCCCAAGTGAATTGCTCAGGTCTTTCCATCATAAATTGATATTGTAATGGGCGTGGATCATGGTCATTTGTTAATTCCATAAATTCACCAGATTGCAAGCCATCAAATGTTTTGAAAATTACTGGATGCTTCTCTCTTGGTGGATAATCAGGTGCATTTACTTTTGCTGCAAATTCCATTTTATGTTCCTCCTATTGATAAGTTATTAATATTATAATTCCATTATGTCTTATTAATTAAACATAGGGTGTGTTCTATGTCACTAATTTGACACTATTTTGTCACTTTTTCGAAAAAATATCCCTTGAAATTTATTAATCTTCGTCAATAGCTAAATCTTTTACTGGTAAAGCTTCGCCTTCTTTATGTGTTGGCTTACGTAAGTTGAAGATCGCTTTTACAGCTACATACATAATTAATAGAACACCAATTAAGAAAATTGTATCCGGGATTGCACGAATTGTAATTAAATTCACAATAACTTCTTGCTGTAAAAATTCTGGTGAACGTGATACCCAGTAGCCTTTCATGAATGCTTCTTTTAATTGTAACCAACCAATAGGAAGTAATGAGATGGCAATCATACCAGCTAAACCGATGTTCATTAACCAGCAAGAAATTTTAATGATTTTGTCATTCCACTTCTCAGGTTTTACAATATTTCTTAACGAGAACACTAATACGGCAATCGCAAAGAATCCGTATACACCCATCATCGATCCATGACCATGTGCCGGTGTTAAGAATTGACCATGTTCAAAGTAGCTTACAGCTGGTAAGTTGATTAGGAATCCTAACACCCCAGCTCCAACTAAGTTCCAAATACCTACTGAAATTAAGAACCAGAAAGTTGATTTATATGGGAAATCAATACCGCCATCTTTAACAATTTTATAATGCTCATAAGCTTCTAAAATTAATAGTGTTAATGGAATTACTTCTAATGCTGAGAAGACAGCACCTAAGGCAATCCAAACTTCAGCAGAACCATTATAGTAGAAGTGGTGGCCAATACCGATAACACCGCTGCCTAATAATAATGTAATTTGGAAATATAAAGCTTTGATCGTTGAACTTTTCGTAACTAATCCAAGCTGTACTAACAAGAAACCGATAACGACAACAGCAAATACTTCGAAGATACCTTCTACCCATAAGTGGATGATCCACCAACGCCAGTAGTCTGCCATTGTAAAGTGTGTATCAGGGTTAATTAATAATGCAAACACATAGAAAGCTGGAACAGCAATTGCTGAATAGAATAATAAGTGTATTAAACCACCCTTATCAGTTTCACGCTTTAATCCGCTCTTAATACCTCTAAATACAAGGAATAACCAAATACCCATACCTGCGATTAAAACAAGCTGCCAAACACGGCCAAGTTCGATATATTCCCAACCATTATGTCCTAATAAGAACCAAAGGTTACCTAACTTACCGTTTGCACCTAACCATTCACCAATCATTGAACCGAATACAAGAACAACAAGGGCCCAGAATAATACGTCTACCAATAGACCTTGTTTCTTTGGTTCATGTCCACCAACTAATGGAGCAATATATAGACCCATACCTAACCATGCTGTTGCAATCCAGAAGATCGCTAGTTGTAGATGGTATCCTTTTGTAATAGAGAAAGGTAGTATGTCATGAATCCATTTAATTCCGAAGAAGCTATCTGGTTCAATATAATAGTGAGCAAGAAGCGCACCAAACATTGACTGTACAAAGAAAAGAATAGCAACTACGGCAAAATATTTACCTACTTTAATTTGTGAAAGTGTTACTGGTTGCTTACGTAAATCAATTATTGGAAACTTACCATCCTCATAAGCTGGATGCATATCTAAATGATAACGATAGAATACGAATAAAATAATACCAATAAATAGAATCAATAAAGTTACACTAACACCAGACCACCAAACAGCTCCTAGTGCCATTGTATTGCCTGCATCATCATAATAAGGCCAGTTGTTCGTATAAGTAATTTCATCGCCTTGACGTAATGTGCTTGATAACCAAGCAGTCCAGAAGAAGAAATCAGAGATTTGTGTAATTTGATCGCCTTCAGCCACATAAGCACGGTCTGTAGCTGGCATATGCTCTTCTTTAATTAAACCTGGCTTTAATCCCCAATTATCGCCATTTGTAAATACATCTTTATAATGTTCTCTAACTTGTTCTAAGCCATATACTTGTGCATCTGTTAATGGTAATGTATCAGTATTTGCATCATAGCGGTTTTCGCGCATTTCTTTGATGACTTGTTCTTTAATAACAACTTGTTCATCAACTGATAACTCTTTATATGTGGCACCAAACTTTTCTTCAGCTCTAAAATCCTGCATACCTTCCGTATACACTCGTAAAGCTTCAGCCGTATAGTCAGGTCCCATATAAGATCCATGACCTAAAACAGTACCATAATCCATTAAACCATACTTTTGGAATACAGCCTGACCACCCATGATCGATTCTTTTGTAATTACGACATCCCCGCTAGGACTTGTAATTTCAGTCGGTCTAGGTGCATTGCCTTTAAAGATCCCATATCCACCTACCAATAAAACTGTAAAACTAATTAATAATGTGAAAACTAAAATTGATTTCATAAGGGCATTCTTTGAAGTTGGTTTTGATGCCGAATATGGATCTAGTTTTCTTACACCCATTTATTTTCACTCCAATTTTTTGATAATAGTCCTACGGCGCGCCTTTCACAATGAACATCTTACAATCTAAAAGAATATTATGGTGTGATTTAAAACAACAGTTGGGTGTGTTTTTAATCACTTAGCACTATACACATAGTGTTAATTGTAAAAACCTTTTAAAATTTTGCGAAAATTACTCTCGTAGCCTGTTCTACAATCTGTTAAGATAAAAATAACTTAAGGGAATAGGAGGGAAACCATGGAGAATGT
>JAEWMK010000547.1 GCA_023457235.1 Bacillota bacterium | reverse complement strand
TGTTCCAAGTGCAATTCTTTTCCCTGTTAACTTATTTAATGGATAAAAACATTTTCAAAGAACTATTATAAATATCTGCTTATCCAAAAACCAAAAAGGTCCTCTCATATTTATATTTGGGAGGACTTTATTTTATCCTCACAAAACATGTTGCAGCTTCGAATAATAGAGTAACTATGAATTTGCTATAGTTGTCACTATCTTAAATTGAAAGCACCAAACTATTGAGCAATGTGGGGGTTCATGATGACAATTGAGAGAGAACTAATCAATAAATCTTTTTATCAAACCATAATAGATAAAAAAACAGGACAGCCAATCCAGGTTTTGGGCGAAATGTATATGGATGAAAAGGAGAACGAAATCCCTGATTTTTCTTCGGTCCGCTTTGCACAAGGGGAGATTTATTTTTTAAATAAGGATTATGAAGCAGCGATATTTAAATGGGAAAATGTTGTAGATGAAAATATAAAACCGTGGGCTCAAAAAAATATTGCCGATGCCCATTTTGAATTGAATTTACTGGAACTGGCAGCGGATATCTATAAGACAGTGATAACCGATTCGGATGTTTTAAATATGGAAGTCCTTTTGCAGCTTTTTTCAGTGTATAAAAAACTAGGAAAACTTGAAGCAGCGGTTGATACTATCAAAAACGCAGTTACCTTAAATCCGAACTATTCTTGTGTAACTGAAATAGCTCGTGAATTTTTTGAGGAGTACGAGGATTCGGTGAATGCAGTGGAGCTTGCTGTCAATGAGTCAATCCGTACAAAGTCACTTTCATGGTTTGCGGTTTTGGAAGAGTATGTAGAGCAGAGTCTGACAAATAATATTGAACCTAGCTATTTTAATGAAGCATTAATGACTTTATTTAATATTGATAAATTTCGATTTGAAAGATTGGCAACAGCATTATGGAATAGTTATAAACAAAATAATTATTATTTTCAGTGGTTAAAAGAGATCAACTACCTTCTTCTGAATAATAATTTGGAAGGCTCTTATATTTGGAAGACATTCCCGAACTTGTTTAAAGAATCGTATTATGAATTGATAAGTGGAAAGTTTTTAATAAAGGACTTTTCTGAAGTTATAGGAAGTCATTTAGCTAATTGGATGAAGATATCCTTAGACTCTGATGCTTTCATTTGCTCATCCGCGACCATTTCGTGGGACGAGATTTTTCCATTGCATCTGGATGACTCTTTGGTTAGTGAGGCTGAAAATGTACTGGAGGGTTCCAGCTGGGATCAAAATGGCATAGAGGGCGGAATGAGGCTCTTTGAATCTATTAAGAAATGGGCTGACGAAGAGGGCTTGTTGCTGGAAGAGCCCAATCCGGAAAATATTGACACCTCCAAACTCTTTTATATGATAAAGAAGGCGATAAAATTTCTAATTGAAAAACAGGTAGAAAAAGAAAATGCCATTATTGATAATATTAATTTGAATGAAGAGATACTTATAAAGATTAATGGTATACATCATCAATTAAATGATATGGAAGAGAGCAAAGTGAGAGTAATTACATCCTCATTCGAAAGAATAAAAAATCAATGGATACAGAATTTGATGATCAAGATTCCTGAATTGGTTCGAAATTGCTCTGACATGGTTAAGGTAGAAAGTGATTTTGGCAGACTTCATGTTGAGCTAAATGAGGAAATGAATCGTCGGATTGCGGATTACATGGAAAATACAGCATTGATTGACTTTGAAAATGCAATTCACTCATGGATAGCAGATTGTGAAGGAGAGTTTAAGAGCTCTCAAGCTTATTTAGATGAAATAAGCGAAAGTTTGAATAATATATTCGGTGAAGAGAAAATTGCGTTGAATTGCGATTTTAAAGTGATTGATGATTGGAAGAGAGATATGGACCGATTGACAAGGGGGATTGTACATCTCGAAAAAGAAAATATAATGTTACGTAATACCCCAGCTCAATTATTGATAAAAAGTGTTGGCAAACTGTTTGGCACGATATCGAAAAGTAAAGAAAAACTCCACAGTACATATAAAAGCTTTATTGAAAATGCGGATTATAGTCAAATAGCACAGTCTATATTACATCCGTTTATCCAGCAATTTGATATATTCGAGAGATCGATAGAACGGGATGTTAGCATATTTTTCACTAATCCATTTGATGTATTAAAAAGAACAAATGAGGAAGCACAAAGCAATATTGAAAAACATAAAGAATCCTTACAATACATGCGGGAAAATCCTGAAATTTATCGTGACCCATTAACTTTGTTTGAACTTAAGCTCCGTCAATACGAATTGATGTATGACGTAAATGAATCAATCCCAAGATATGTCATCGCGGAGAAACCATAGAAATAAAAATGCCAATTAAAAAATGAGTTCATTAATTTGAACTCATTTTTTAGGAAATAGATTCCACTTGATAGTGAAAAAGTAGATTGAATTCACCAATCTTCCTCTCTAAAATGATCCTCTTTATCATGCAATAGCTTCTTTTGTTATTCTCTTGTATAATTATTTTTTCCACTGCGTTTAATACGGTACATCAAATGGTCTGCTTTTTTTATTAATGTAGCTAAATCCAGTCCATCATCTGGGTAAATACTGATGCCTATACTTCCAGTCACCTTTAAAGAATGTCCATTAATCAGAAAAGACTGATTAAAGGTTTCTATTATTTGTTCGGCCTTTTTCTTTATTTCAATATCACTTTGGATATTTTCTATTATTAATATAAATTCATCTCCCCCATAACGGCAGACAAAGTCTTTTTCATCAACGCAACTTTCCAATTGTAATGCTGTCATTTTAAGTAGTCGGTCACCGATTTCATGACCCATGGTGTCATTGATTTCTTTAAAATTATCTAAGTCCATAAATAATAAAGCAACTTTTTGTTGTGGTGTAATTATATCCACTATTTCTGAAAATTTTTTATTCAAAAGCCTTCTATTGGGCAAATTAGTCAGCGAATCATAATGAGCTTGATCATAAATAACCTTTTCAAGTTCTTTTCTTTCTGTTATATCATGTGCAATTGTCGATAAAAACTCAACGGTGCCATTATCTGATTTATGTGCCACAATCAATTGTGAAACGGGTACTTTTTCTCCATCTTTTTTAAGAATAGTGGTTTCGCCTTTCCAATGCCCATTTTCAATAGCGTTAGGAATTCCATCGGTTTTAATTAATTCTGTTATCCATCTTTCGGTCACTTTCTCACCAAAGGAATTTCCTTCTTTTATTCCAAGCATTTTCCGGGCGGCGGGGTTACAATAAAAGCTATTACCATTAATATCAAATGTTGCAATAAAATCGGGGGATGCTTCTATAATCTCCAAGAGCTGCTGTTGTCTACGCTCTGCCTGTTTTCTTAAAGTAATATCTCTATCTATCCCTCTATAGCCAATACATTTTCCCTCTTCATTAATAATGGGGGAACCGCTAGTTTCCAACACAACTTCATGACCGTCTCGATGTAGGTTTATGTTTTCTAGGCTTTTAATGGGTAGCTTATTAGAGAGATGGTAATCAAATATGGGGGCTATTCGCTTTGCTTCTTCTGGTTCCATCAATTCAAAAGGAGTTTTCCCAATTACCTCAGAGGGTAAATATCCTAATATATCTTTTATTCTTGGACTTGCATATGTATATACACCTTCCTCGTTTACTTCCCAAATCCAATCACTAACATGCTCAACTAACATACGATATCTTTCTTCGTCTGTCTGAAAGTCAACTCCAACCTTTTTTTGTTCTTCCATATTACAACCACCTTAAAGGTATAATTAACTGATATATTATAACAAAAATTTAAAATAAATAATCGTTTATTGCTTATTGCCTATTGCTTATTGCCTATTGTCTCTATGGAAATGTTTATGTGAGTTGGTGTAGTAAAAACAGGTGGCTTTTTTGGGATTTAGAGGTTCTTTTATGATGAAACTGTTTAAATGAATATTTAATTAGGCATATACGTATAAACTTAAAAGCCAGGCAGTAAAAGTAGCCCCTCCAAGTGGAAGGGCTTTGTCTTATTTAACTCTGTATAATACATATCCATTCCCTCTGGTAATAAATTTACGTTCTTTCTTTTCTTTCTTCTTTAAAGCTTGTTGAAGTTGATAAAGCGCTGCTTCTTTTGCCATCTCAGGGGTGCTTCCATAATTATAAACGGTTAAAGCTTCATTCGATGCAGATGCAATGTATCTATCATCGTCAATCCAAATACGATAACTTACCTTTTCAGGCCGATACCAAAACCAATTCCACATTTTTTTCACCACGGCAAAGCTCACCTCTCTTATTACTCCTAATTCTAAAAATTCTCCGAATTTCTCTTATTTCCTATATGATGTTATGGATATATTGTGACAAAGTGGAAGGGTTTTCATTCAATTCAAGTATTAGTCTACTCGCATAAGTTATGGTAAATTATGAGAGTAAACTTTTTTCAAAGAATGATAGTCAAAAGTAGAGGAAAGGAAGCTTTTAAATTGGAATTACTCCTAATAGTTTTACCTGCATTTCTGATCTTTGGCACCGGCTTTATTGGGCAAAAGGTCCTTAAATTAAATATTAAAACGATATCAACAATGTCTCTTTATTTAATGTCACCTTTTCTGACGTTTTCAACTTTTTATAAGAATCCATTAAATATTGAGTATTTTTATATGTTTCTTTTTACAGTTTTTCTTGTGATTTTGCTGATTGTCGTAACTTTCCTCGTTGGAAAAATCATAAAAGCAGATAAAACCCATATGTCAGCCATGCTGTTAGGGAGTATTTTTCCAAATAGCGGTAACTACGGTGCGCCGGTTGCTTTATTTGCTTTTGGGGCCTTAGCTTTTGATTATGCGGTCATTATTATGGTTTTCCACTCCTTTATCATAAATTCAATTGGTATTTTTATAGCGGCCTTTGGAAGTGAAAAATCGACTACGGTGAAGGAAGCACTTCAAAGAGTTGTAAAGATGCCTGTTCTTTATGGGGCCTGTTTGGGTATGTTATTGCAAGTCTTACATATAAAACTGCCGCCAACGATTATTGATGGTGTTAGTTTAGTAGGGTCAGCTTCTATTCCTACAGTCATGTTACTTCTTGGGATGCAGTTAGCGGAAATTAAACCACAGGTATTTGCTCTAAGATATGTGAATACAGTTATACTTATACGTATGATTATTTCACCTTTACTTGCTGCTTTACTTGTGGCATTCATGCCGGTAAGCGAGACGATAAAATATGTATATATTTTACTTGCAGCCATGCCGGTTGCGGCCAATACAACGATGCTGGCCATTCAATTTGATGTAAAACCAAATTTAGTCTCTTTTAATACTCTAGTAACGACGCTTATTAGCTTGCTTACAATTCCGTTCGCAATCTATTGTTTGAATAATTTTGCGACTTTTTAGGGGGGGAATCCTTATTAAACTCATATCTATTTGTCCGAGTAACACAGAATTAGCTGCATACCTAGGTTTAACTTCTTCATTAATAGGTGTCGATAACTACTCAGATTGGCCAGAGCAGATCAAGTCATTACCAAGACTCGGCCCTGACTTAAATATTGATATGGATAAATTGGAAGAACTACAACCTGATTTAGTATTAGCATCTCTTTCCGTTCCTGGAATGGAAAGAAATATCGAGGAATTGAAAAAAAGAAAAATTCCTTATGTCATCGTTCCGAATCCAAAAAGCTTAACGGAAATTGGCGAATGTTTATTATTTGTTGGAAAAGCAACGAATACTAT
>JAEWMK010000546.1 GCA_023457235.1 Bacillota bacterium | reverse complement strand
GCCTATAGCACGATCCGATACTTTTTCACAAGATAATTGTTTTTCAATAGGAACAGAAATCGCATATTTATTATTTTCACACATAAAAATCACTGGAAGTTTATGAACACCTGCAAAGTTGGCGCCTTCATGAAAATCGCCTTGGTTTGAAGAACCTTCACCAAAGGTAACAAACGATACTAAATCTTTTCCTTCCATCTTTCCTGCAAGAGCAATACCTACAGCATGCGGAACTTGCGTCGTTACCGGGGAAGAACCAGTTACTATTCGATTTTTCTTCATTCCAAAATGGCCGGGCATCTGCCGCCCCCCTGAATTTGGATCTTCAGCTTTGGCAAATCCAGAAAGCATAATGTCCTTCGCTGTCATTCCAAATGTAAGAACGACACCCATGTCTCGATAGTAGGGCAGCACATAATCTTTATTTCTGTCCAACGCAAAGGCAGCTCCGACTTGTGCTGCTTCCTGCCCTTGACAAGAAATAACAAATGGGATTTTTCCGGCACGATTTAATAACCACATACGTTCATCAATTTTCCGAGCCAAAACCATCGTCGCAAACATTTCTAAAACAGTTTCGTCACTTAAGCCAAGTGATTGATGACGATTTTCCGCCATGTGAGATTCCCCCTTATACAATTGAATTAATGTCTAGCTCCAGCCATCCAGCGCCTAGCGAGACTTCCTTCACCTTCGTACGATAAGTCAACATCGTCTCACATTCGTTCGACGTGTTTCCTTTATCTCCTCCGGCTCAGTCCAGTCCGAACGGCGCTAAGCGGGTGGCCTCCGCTTTTCTAACCGTGAATAGCCTTCCCATCTACCGCTAATGCCGCCTCCCCGATCGCTTCAGATAATGTTGGATGCGGATGAATGGTATGAGCAATTTCCCATGGTGTTGCATCTAAAACTCTAGCGAGTCCAGCTTCCGAAATCATATCCGTTACATGCGGACCGATCATATGAACACCTAAAAGGTCATCTGTATCTTGGTCTGCCACTAGTTTCACAAAACCATCTGATTCACCGAAAACAAGGGCTTTACCAATGGCTTTAAACATGAATTTTCCTGTTTTAACATTATAACCTTTTGCCTTAGCTTCCTCTTCAGTGTAGCCCACGCTCGCAACTTCCGGATTTGAATAAATACATTTTGAAATCAATGAATAGTCAATCGGGCTTGGATTTTCTCCAGCCAAGTGCTCGACCGCCACAATTCCTTCATGTGAGGCAACATGGGCTAGTTGTAAACCACCGATTACATCCCCGATCGCATAAATATGGGATTCCTTTGTTTGATAAAATTGATTTGTACGAATTGCACCTTTTTCAATTTCAATAGAAGTGTTTTGTAAACCAATATCCTCAACATTTGCCTGTCGACCAACAGAAACTAACATTGTATCAGCTGAGAACGTTTTTTGTTCACCTTTAATTTCAGCAGCAATCGTTACGCCATTATCTTTTACGAGTGTTTCGGGCAGAACTTTCGCACCTGTCACAATTTTTATTTTCTTCTTTTTCATAATTCGTTGCATTTCTTTCGAAATTTCATGGTCCTCAGTCGGGATTATACGATCAGCATATTCTAAAACAGTAACATCAACTCCAAAATCAGACAGCATGGAAGTCCACTCAATGCCAATTACGCCGCCGCCAACGATGATAATCGAGCTTGGCAGTCTCTCCATCGCTAAAGCTTCATCAGAGGTCATTACATATTTTCCATCAATTTCTAAGCCAGGCAATGATCTTGGTCGTGACCCGGTTGCGATAATTACATTTTTCGGAATTAGCATTTCATTTTCTGCACCACTGTTCATTTCTACAGAAATGGTACCTGGAGTTGGAGAAAAAATGGACGGTCCGAGAATTCGACCAATTCCTTCGTAAACATCAATTTTCCCTTTTTTCATTAAGTGTTCTATTCCACGAACGAGTTGATCAATAATTTTTTGTTTACGTTCCTGTACTTTTAGAAAGTCAAGCTTAACATCAGATAGAATGACGCCAAATTCTTCACCACGTTTTGCGGTTGCATACACTTCTGCACTTCGGAGTAGTGCTTTACTTGGGATACATCCTTGATGTAGGCACGTTCCACCAAGTTTTCCTTTTTCGACAATTGCCGTTTTTAACCCGAGTTGTGCAGCTCTGATCGCTGCAACATAACCACCGGTTCCACCGCCAAGTATAACGAGATCATATTCTACTGCCATCATTTCTCCCCCTCTTCTAAATATTAAAGTAGTTTAATATTGTTCACCATTGTCCAGCTCCAGCGCCTATCGCCTAGCAAACTTCAGGTCACCTCCCTACGATAAGTCAACTAAGAATGGCTATCGCCATTCAAGTTTCCTATATCTCAGTCGATTGCCTTCCAGTTTGTACGGCGATGAGCAAGGCGCTTGCGCTTTTCTAATTATTTTCTACGACTTAAAATATGTTTACCATTTTGTAGAAATTGGCTGCGGGAATGACGCATTGTTTCGATCCGTTCCACAGCCAACCGATCTGCCGCCTTATACGTTGGAATCCCATCCCGCTTTGAAATCTCGATAACTTTCGCAATATTATCATAGATCATTTCCACTTTTTTCATAGCGCGGTCTCTGTTATATCCATAAAGTTCATCTGCTACATTTATAACTCCGCCGGCATTTATAACGTAATCAGGTGCATAAACTATACCTAATTCATGAAGTTTGTCACCATGACGTTCATCCTTCAGCTGATTATTGGCAGAACCAGCAATGACTTTTGCCTTTAATTGTGGGATCGTCTGATCATTGATCGTAGCGCCAAGCGCACATGGCGAATAGATATCACAATCTACACTGTATATTTCACTTGGGTCAACAGCCTTTGCACCAAATTCTTGAACCGCACGCTGGACTGCTTCTTTATTAATATCTGTAACAATCAGATTCGCACCTTCATTATTCAAGTATTCGCATAATGTATAAGCAACACTGCCCACGCCTTGAACAGAAATCGTTTTTCCCTCCAACGAATCCGTTCCAAATGCTTCCTTTGCAGCTGCCTTCATACCGCGATAAACGCCATAGGCCGTCACCGGTGATGGATTACCTGACGACCCAAAAGCAGGGGAAATTCCTGTAACATAATCTGTTTCTTCATGAATCAAATCCATATCCGCCACTGTTGTTCCCACATCTTCAGCGGTAATATATCTTCCATTTAATCCTTGAACATATCTTCCGAATGCCCGAAACATAGCTTCATTCTTATCTTTTCTTGGGTCGCCGATGATGACCGTTTTTCCACCGCCTAAATTTAAACCGGCTACAGCATTTTTATATGTCATCCCTTTCCCTAAGCGTAACGCATCTTCAATCGCCGCTTCCTCTGATTCATAGGTCCACATCCGTGTTCCGCCCAGTGCCGGCCCAAGCGTAGTATCATGAATACATATGATTGCTTTTAAACCTGACTGCTTATCTTGGCAAAAAACTAATTGTTCATAATCATATTTTTCCATGTAATTAAAAATTTCCATTTTACTTCCTCCTAATGTAATCCCTGTTATTTTCAAAGATGCAATTAACATGCCAATCACCGAATGTTGAAAGCGCTTTATTTTACAGTTTTTCAACAATGCAAAAACTTGCAACTACGCAATTTATTGCATGCCATTATATGCAATTTTATACTTTTCAATTTTGTAATATAAGTTTCTAAGGGAAATTCCTAATTCTTTTGCAGTCTTTGTTTTATTGCCCTTATTTTTATTTAATTCTAAATAGATTACTTTTGCTTCAAAATCTTCAATCATTTCAGAGAGTGGCCGTAAATGTTCCAAATTAATTTCAATTGGGAAGTTCGTTTCTTTCTTATCAATCATTTTTGTCTCTAGATGAGGGATATGTTGAACATCAACGATAACTTCATTAAAGTTCATATTAATAATCGCTCTTCCCAAAATGTTCTCGAGTTCTCTTACATTCCCTGACCATTCATAACTTGATAAATACTTAAGGGCAGCATCTGTTAACCCCTCAACATTTCTCCCAAAGTCTTGATTTATTTTTTTTAGAAGATGGCAGCTTAATAACGGAATATCCTCTTTGCGATCGCGCAATGGTGGGATTTGGATCGGAAGCTTATTTATTCGATAATACAAGTCTTCACGAATTCTACCTTCGACCATACCTTTTTCAAGATTGACATTCGTAGCCGCTATCACTCGAACATTAATGGGTATTGGTTTTGTCCCTCCAACCCTTACAATTTCATTTTCTTGCAACACTCTTAGTAGTTTCGCTTGAGTTTCTGTAGATAATTCACCAATTTCATCCAAAAAAATGCTTCCATTATTCG
>JAEWMK010000545.1 GCA_023457235.1 Bacillota bacterium | reverse complement strand
GTTGGGAAGTTATCCATTACTTAATAGATTCAAAAGAAACAGTAGATGGAGAGATTGAAAATGAATATTGTAAAACACTCGAAAGGCTCGAACTTGCGGCGAGTACGAAAGAAGCCATTTCCATCTTGGATTAATCAGTTTCATAACCTAATTCCAGCCATGGTTTTGGCCTCTCTCTTTGGAACATATTTAGACCTATACTTTGTTGGAAAGGGGCTTTATTCCTTTCCGATACGGCCATTTCCAACAATTTTTACAATTAATATTGCCTTTACTTTAGTGGCACTTCCTTTCTTTACAGCGATCTTTCTCACGGCCTGCAATAGACTGAAATTTCGGAAAAAGGTTGTCCTCATTTTTTTACTAAGCATTTTCATGGCTGTAGCCGAAAGACAAGCCGAAGCGTATGGATTATTTGTGCATCATGAATCATGGGAGCACCTCAATTCATTTATTGGCTATATGGTGTTTCTAATTATCATTTATTCTTTTTATACTTGGTCGCAATCCAAAAAATGATCAAAAAAGCACCGCCTCAATATTGAAACGTTGCTTTTTTACATTCTATAAAACTACAAATTTTCAACTTCTTTTTGAATTTGAAATTTAAAGGCAAATAAATTTGCCACCAAAGCACCAAGTGTTAAATTGATAATCATATTTGCTACAGAAGGTACAGCTGCAACTGAACTCACATGCTGCATTGAAAGTGTTGCAGATAAGGCTGTGTTGCAAATACCTGTATGAAAAAGAATAGCTCTGCAATTTTCTTCACGGACTCTTATCAACTTTGCCAAAATGTAGCCTAACCCCATTGGTACCGAAACTTGGAAAAATACAGCAAAAAAGATCATCGGTAATAGCGCTATATTATCCTTAAAAGTAGCCTGTGCACTTGATACCACAGATAAGACGACTATGAGTAAAGCTATCGTGGATACAAATGAAGTGTAAGGTCGAATAATATCAACCTTTTCTTTCCACTTCCACTGAATAAATAGACCTGCAAAAATCGGCAGTAAAACAATATAGATTATATTTAAAAATAAAGGTAAAAATTAAACCTCAATAAATTGTCCTGCAAATCCACGAACAAGTGTAGGTGTTAACACGGGTGCAATCAATGTATCAAGTGTTGCCATCGTAATGCTTAAGGCAACTTCCCCGCCTGCTATAAACGAGTAAAGATTAGCTGATGTTCCGCTAGATACAGTCCCTGCCATAATAATTCCCGTCGCAATTTCAGGATAGCTTGAAAAAAAGGCATAAGCTATGAATATTGAAAAGCCTACGGTTACTGTCCACTTAATTAATACTCCTGTAAAAGCATCCTTCGGATTGTTTAAAACAAATAGTAAACTTTTAGTTGAAAGTGCCATTCCCATTAATAAGAAAATAATACTTAAAGCAGGTCCAGTCAGGCCGCGGATGCCAACAAATAATTGCGGTGCAAAATAAGCAATAACCGACATGAGCAGAATCCATAGAGGTAAGTATTTTGAAATTATGGCAACAATGGCTTGAAATAGCTTCAACTTCATTCCTCACTTTTCTATCCCCACGAAAGGGGTTTTACATATTCATTAAATTAGGTAGCCATGTTGAAATTGCAGGAATATAAGTAGCTAAAATAAGTACAAATAATGCCGCCACGATAAATGGCCAAGTACCCACAGAAATTTCCTTTAATGAAATTTTTGAAATACCAGCCGCAACATACAAGTTAACTCCTACCGGCGGTGTAAACAAACCAATTGCTAAGTTAATCGTCATAAATACACCAAATACGGTTGGATCAACACCAAGTTCCAAGATAACCGGAAGTAAAATTGGTACAAATAAGTAATAAGCAGAAATCGCATCAATAAACATCCCGGCAATTAATAGAATAATATTTATGACTATTAAAATAACGAATGAATTATCTGAGATAGCAAGCAATGAACGAGAGATATCTGCAGCGATTTGTTCCTTTGTAATGATATAAGCGAATACGGAGGCAGAACTAACAATAAACATAACTACCGCAGTCTGAACGCCGGAAGAAACTAACATAGCTATCATATTTTTAAATTTCAACTCTTTATAGATGAAGAAACCAACAAATAATCCATAAAATACTGCTACAACTGCTGCTTCAGTTGGTGTAAAAATACCACCGTATATTCCACCTAAGATAATAACTGGGATTAATAAACCCCAAAATGCATCAATAAAAGCTTTAAAAACTTCTAATAATGTCGCTTTTCGTTGTGTTACAAATTCCTGATCAATTGTAACAGCAGCTTGACCTAATCCAGTCGACTTTTTATTCTCGCGTCCTTTTACATAAACTGCTGCAAGGAAAAATACCAATCCCAAAAGAAGACCTGGTATGACACCAGCAACAAATAGTCGACCAATGGATACAGGGATTTGATCCCCAGCAACTACGGCAAAGACAATAAAAGCGATACTTGGTGGAATAATAATTCCAATCGATCCAGAGCTCGCAAGTAAACCTGAGGCCGAACGTGCTGAATACCCATTTTTAATTAGAGCAGGTATTAATATACCACCTAATGCAGCAACTGTTGCGGGACCTGAACCAGAAATCGCTGCGAAAAAGATGGCTGTAAAAACAGTTACCATCGCAATACCACTTTTTCTGTGGCCGACGCAAACGTTGGCAAAATGAATTAGCCTTTTTGAGATCCCGGCTTCTTCCATAATAACACCGGCAAAGATGAAAAATGGAATTGCTAATAGTGTAAACTTCGCAACACTTGCATACATGATATCCGTAACCATGGATAAAGATGAAAATCCATCAAATATTATAGTTGTTATTATTGCCGAAGCTAATAACGATATCCCGATTGGAAGATTAATAAGTAAAAAGATTATGAGTAAGCTAAATAAAGTCCATGCAATCATGCGTGTTGCCCACTTTCATTGAGAATTTCCTTCGCTTCTTTTATTGTCGCCTCAATCACCCGATAAATGCAAAAAAGGCTGCCTATTGGTAAAGAAAGTGAAAAAATCCATTGTGGCCAACCAAGTGATGCCGTCGTTTGATTTAACATCATTTGAAATTGCACCATATCGTAACCAAAGTAAGTTACGATTGAAAAAATTGCTGTAGAAATGAATCCTAAAACAATGCTAAAAATCAACTTTAACCCTCGTGGCATGCTATCGAAAATTAAACTAAAACCTAAATGTGACCTTTCTCTAATACCAACCGAAGTTCCCATTAATACTAAGAGAACAAACAAATTAATTGTTATTTCTTCAGTGAAGGAAAAAGAAGTGTTTAAAAAATAACGGGAAATCACGTTGGCAAATGCAATAATAGACATGACTGAAATACTTAAGACAAGTAAACTATGTTCTATTTTTCTTAGGATCATACTTACAATAAGCAAAAGGAATCACTCCAATAAAGAAAAATGTAGAGTAAGGGGCTGCCCCAAGATATGCTTGGCATCCACGAACGGGATACCAATAGATTAGGACAGCCCTTTTCTTATTAATTGTTATCTATTATTTTGAACGAAATGCGTTTAATAAATCAGTACCCCATACAGATTCATACTGTTCGTATACTGGTTCTACTGCTTTTCGGAATGCTCCCATCTCTTCTTCAGTAGGTGTATAGAACTCCATTTCAGCTGCTTTTAGTTCCTCAATTTGTTTTGCTTCATTTTCCCTTGTTAGGTTAATTTGGTATTCATTTGCAGCTTTAGCTGCTTCTTGAATTATCTTTTGGTCTTCCGGATGCATTGAATCAAATAGCTTTTTATTCATACCCAAAACAAGTGGATCATATGAATAGTTCCATAAAGAGATATAATTTTGAACCTCATTTAACTTTGATGAATGAATAACATCAACTGGATTCTCTTGTCCATCAATTGTCCCTTGTTGAAGAGCAGTAAACACTTCAGAGAAAGCCATTGTTGTTGGGTCTGCTCCTAATTGTTTCCAAAGGTCAACATACATTTTTATTCCAGGGATACGAATTTTTAGTCCTGCTATATCCCCTGGGGATGTGATTGCATGCTTACTATTGGTTACTTGGCGGAAGCCATTTTCACCAAAGCCTAATGGTTGTACACCTTTTTCTAATAGTAAATTATTGATTGCTTCTCCACCTTCACCAGCAAGAGATGCATCCGCTTCTTCATGGTTCTTGAATAGGAATGGTGCACTTACTACCCCAAAACGCTCGTCGATGATTGAGTAAATAATAGTTGAATGGTATGAAAGGTCGGTTGTTCCTCTGATTAGCATTTCAACGCCCTTTCCTTGGTCTCCCCCCGACAATTGCTCATTCGGGAATACATCGATCACAATTCTACCGTTAGATTTTCCCTTAACTTCCTCAGCAAATTTTTTCGCCCCTAAAGACCAAGCGCTTGTATCGGAAGTTGTAACAGACATTTTTAGTTTGTATGTTTCTGTAGGTCCGTCACCACTGCCACTTTCACCAGATTGACTCTGTCCATTTCCAGCAGTTTGTTTACCTGATGAGCATGCAGCAAGTGTAAATGCTAGCAATCCAACAAGTAAAAATGATAACCACTTTTTCATTTTCATTTTTGCTCCCCCTTAATTATGTATGTTTTATAATACTCTTAAAAAATTAAGAGTTATTACCTAAATAGGTAGAATAGTCAATTAATATGATTTATTTGATAATTTTATATTTTTTGGCAATAATAGTCAAGACAAAAGGCGATACTATTTTTTGCAGTATCGCCTTGAATTCTCGGCATAAATGACTATCATTTTATATGGCAATATAATTCATTTTAATTCACACTAAATCTTATAGAAAATGTCGTCCCTTTATCACTTGTTTGAATACATATATCGGCATTATGTCTTGAAGCTACACTATAGCACACTGCTAACCCTAATCCAGTTCCAGTATCTTTTGTAGTAAAGAATGGTGTACCAATTTTCTCTAATACTTCTCGATCAATCCCGCAGCCTTCGTCCTGAATTTCAAGCGTAACACAATCGTCTGCACTATACGTTCTAATGGTTAGTTCCCCGCCTAATGGCATCGCTTCAAGACCATTAAGAGCAATATTCAAAATTAATTGGCGAATTTCCTTTTCATCTAAATATAATGGAGTGCATTCACTTAGCTCAAGGCGAACACTCTTATTTGAAAGTACAGCTTCTGCTTGAATTAACGGGTATAAGGCTTCAATAATATTGTTTAGATTTTGTGGCTTTCGATCAGAAGCTTTATTCTTAGCTAATGTTAAAAACTCTTTAATAATTTCATTAGCACGGTTTAACTCTGTCAGCATTAAATCAATATACTCGAGATGCATATCCTTCTTTGATTTGGCCAATTGTAAAAAACCGCTTACCGTTGTCATAGGATTTCTGACTTCATGTGCAATTCCTGCTGCCATTTCCCCTATTAAATTCAAACGATCCAAACGAGTTAATTCCTTTTCTAGCTGCTCCCTTTCTGTTATATCCGTTATAACACTAATAATACAATGTTCACCATGGATTTCGGCTGCTTCCGTAGATAAAAGGCCAATGCGTTCTTTGCCATCACATGTAGTGTATCGAACCCGTTCATTATGAATCGCCTTTTGCAAATCCAGGTCTTGGGTAGTATCAAGGTTATCAGACATTAGATGCAGCATATCGGTTTGTTTTCCAATTACGTCATCATAAGGAAAACAAGTATAATAAACCCAACTTTCATTTACATCAATATAGCGCCCATCGATAAGCGAACGAATGGCGATTAAGCTCGGGCTCGAAGCAAATATTTTTTGAAAGCGTTCCTGTGATTGATAAAGATCCTTATTAGCTAATACCAATTCCTCTGTTTTTTCTTTAACAAGATTTTCAAGATTATTGTTGTGTTGCAAAAGCTCTTTTTCCATGTCTTTTAACTTCGCATTGGCAGCTGCAAGCTCAATCGAACGTTTTTTCAATAACTGCCTTTGATCATTAATTTGTTGTTGGTATTCATAAAGTTTCGCAAAAGCTGCGACTTTACTTTTAAGAATTTCCGGATTAAACGGTTTAAAAATATAGTCAACGGCTCCCGCTGCATACCCTTGATTAACATTCTCGACCGCCTGACTAATAGCCGTAATAAAAATAATTGGAATATGCTTGGATTGTTCCCGCCCGTGTATAAGCCTTGCTGTATCAAATCCATTTAATCCTGGCATTTGAACATCTAGTAGAATGACCGCAAAATCTTGTTTTAAAACTTGTTTCAATGCTTCCTCCCCACTATTTGCCATAATAAGGTTATAGGAGGGAGAATCAAGTACAGCCTCTAACGTTAATAGATTTTCTGGGCGGTCATCAACTAATAAAATATTTATTTTCTTATTATTGTCCATCAAAATAACTCCTAATTAACCAAGTAATCTATGGATTACTTGGTTTTTTTATAAATTTTTTCAGTAGAATTGACCTCCGCATACTTGTCCCATAGGTTTGAATAGGTGATGACCTCTTTGTTTCCTAAAGCAAGGTATCCCCCTATACTTAGACTGTCATAGAATAACTTTTGTACGCGATTTTGTAATTTTTGATTAAAATAAATCAATACATTTCTACAAAGGATCATGTGAAATTCATTAAAAGAATGATCGGTTGCTAAATTATGATGTGCAAAAATAATATTTTCCTTTAAAAATGGATAAAAAGTCACGATATCATTATTTACCCTGTAGTATTCTGAAAACTCTTTTGTTCCCCCAGCTTGATGATAATTTCTAGTATAGACTTGCATTCGATTGATGGGGAATTGCCCTTTTTGGGCTTTTTCTAAAATCGTTTCATTCATATCTGTGGCATAAATCTTTACCTTATGATTTAAACCGAGCTCATGAAGCATGATGGCCATCGAGTAAACTTCTTCCCCCGACGAACAGCCAGCATGCCAAATCCGGATTAGCGGATAGTTTTTAAAAGTTGGTAAAATATTCGTTCGTAAAAACTTAAAAAAGGTTGGATCTCTGAACATTTCTGTTACATTAATGGAAAAATCACTTAACAACTTTCCTAATAGCTGTTCATCCCGCAACACTTTCTCCTGCAAGGCAGAAATGGTTGCTACCTTTTCAACATTCATTCGGTGTAATATTCTACGCTTGATTGATGAGTAAGCATAATCCCTAAAATCAAATCCGTAATAACGATAGATTCCTTCTAACAGTAATACGATTTCGGTTTTTTCTAATTCATTGCTTTCATCGTCATCCATTAAAAAATTTTCAAATAATTGCTCCTCTATTTTAACCACCTCTATCGATATAACCACACACGAATTAATGAAAGCAATTGATCTAAATTAACTGGCTTACTAATATAATCAGACGCGCCAGCATCAAGGCATTTTTCTCTGTCATTCTTCATTGCTTTCGCGGTCAGAGCAATAATTGGAAGTTCTAGGAAGCCTTCCATCTTTCGTATTTCTTGAATGGCTTCATATCCATTCATAACAGGCATCATGATATCCATTAGAACAAGATCAATATCTGATTGTTTTTTCAGAATCTCAATAGCTTCTTGACCATTTTCCGCAAATTCAACAATCATTTTATTCGTTTCCAGTGCCGTTGTTAGCGAGAAGATATTCCTCATATCATCATCTACAAGTAGAACCATTTTGCCTGCTAACAATTCTTTAATATTCTTAAGTTCACCAGAATGCTTCGTTTTCCCTTCTAAAATTGAAACCTGAGCATGATCTCCGAATTTTTCTTCAATTATTTGCACTTCTTCAATTACGGTTGCAGCGACTTCTTTTCTAGTATACTCATTATTTAGTTGAATATCGTACTCTGGCAAATACAATGTAAACGTACTTCCCTTGCCTAATGTACTTTCAACCTGGATAAATCCGCCCAAAAGCTGTGCTAATTCTCTACTAATGGAAAGTCCGAGTCCTGTACCTCCATATTTTCTACTAGTTGTACCATCGGCTTGATTAAAGGCTTCAAATATAAAATTCTGTTTCTCACGGGAGATCCCTATTCCAGTATCAGTGACAGAAATGGCAACCATTGGTTTATGGGCTTCTTTAAAATCTTGATTATCGATTAACTTAAACTCAATAACGACTTTTCCTTGTTGAGTGAATTTAAAAGCATTTGATAATAAATTTTTAAGAATTTGTTTTAGTCGCTGGTTGTCTGTAATAAATACATACGGTAGATTTTCATCTACTACTATTTCAAAACCAAGATTTTTCTGTGTTGCAATTGGTGAAAATTGATTTTCAACAAAATATTTAATATCACTAAATAATACTTCCTCTGGCAAAATTGCCATTTTCCCTGATTCAATTTTGGATAGATCAAGGATATCATTAATTAAATCTAATAAATCCTTTCCTGAAGAATGGATTGTACTAGCATATTCGACCTGTTTCTCTGTCAAATTACTATCATTATTATCAGCTAATAGCTGGGACAGAATCAGCATACTATTCAGTGGTGTTCGTAGTTCATGTGACATATTAGCCAGGAATTCGGACTTATATTTTGAACTAAGTTCAACATGACGATTTTTTTCTTCAAGAGCAATCTGGATTTTCTCAAGTTCTTTTGTTTTTTCCTCAGAGTTCTTATATTGTTCTTCAAGCTGTTCATTGATCATCCGTAATTCTTCCTGTTGCTGCTGAAGTTCTTCGGACTGACTTTGTAATTCTTCTGTTAAGGTTTGTGATTCTGCTAATAGTTTCTCAATCTTCATATGACCAATAATGCTATGCAAGCTTACGCCAACTGTTTTTTGAGTAATATCTAGGAAGCGGTAATGATTTTCGTCAAAAGGCGTGAATGAGCCTAATTCAAAAACGGCGATCACTTTGCCTTCATAGGCAATTGGTGTGATTAATAGATACTTAGGTGAGCTTTGTCCGATACCTGATCTGATTTTAACGTAATCTTCAGGCAAGGAATCGATTAATATTGTTTTATTTTCAACAACGGCCTGACCAACCAAACCTTCCCCCGCATAGAATGTCTTTGTTGAATTTTCTAAGCAACTATCAGCATAGGCTGCAATTTTTAAAAACTTATTCTCATTTTCAGCCTTTACGTAAAATGCTCCATAACTCGCTCCAGTAATTGGAGTAATTTTTGAGATGAATAAACGGGCAAAGGTTTGCACATCCTGTATTCCCTGATACATCGTTGTTACATCGATGAAATTAGACTTAACCCAATTTTCTATTTTCATTTTTTCTTTTAAAACATGTTCTTGTTCCATATGATTTTCTAGTGAAGTGGCCATTCCATTGTAGGCAAGGGCAATTTCTCCAATTTCATCCCTTGTTATGTGGTCAATTCTAGGTAATTTGTTTGTCTCTAATTCAACTACACTTGAAATAACAGAATTGACATGTTTGATACAGGAAATGATACTTCTTACGACCCAGAATGAAATAAGAACAACAATAATAATGCTAATGGAAATTAAATAAAGAAAACTTGTCAAAGTTGTTTCATACATTTTTCTAGACTTAGCTACAGCATTGTTCATTGCGTTTTCTTCAATTTCTAACAATTCTGCACTAGTCGAAGTAAGACCGGCACGTACATCCCGGATGTCTTCCATAAGTACTTTTGTTGCGGCCTCTTTATTGCCTTCCTTTAGGTGTTTTACAATGATGTGATAACCTTCATCATACGATTTATTTAGTAAATCCAAGTCTGTTACAAGCAACTTAACATTATTCTCTGATTCAAATCCTTTAAGATTTTCAATGGCATCCACTGTATTTTTTCTGGAAACAGCAATGGATGCTTCTTCTTTTCTTGTAATCGTATTTTCCTTTTTAAGGATGACATCTCTTATCATCCGGGCAGTATTATTGATCTCAAATTGGAAGATGTTGACCTGGCGTACCCGTTCATAATGCTCATTGACGATTGTTTTCATATTTTTATTTTGCTCTTGAATATTGTATAGCCCGAAAGCTGCTGTAATGATCAAAATAATTAGAACTGAACCAAATCCAAGATATAATTTTCTTTTAAAATTCATTTTTAATTCATCCTATTCTATTAAAAGGTCGTTTTTTGTCGTATTTTCTGCATATTGCAACTTTTTTAATAATTCCGTCAATATACTACTACATTTTGTGATGTAATTCCACATATTTATACCTTTTAGTATAAATTTTTTTTAATTTTAACTATATTTTGCATAAAACTGTAACAATACAAATCCTCTATTGATACGACAAAACTAGTCAAAGGAATCGACAAGGGGCACGGGGAATATAGTTTAATAAGAATTAATCTTAAAAAAGGGGTTGTAGAAATGAGATCAACTAGAAGAACTCAATGGAAAATTCATTGGAAGAAGTATAAGCATTTATATAAAGGAAATCGTATGGAACGGAGAAATAAATGGCGCTTAAAATGGGATGACCAATACAATTTGGTGTCTACACAAAGAGCAGAAGGATAAATAGAATTTCTTTCTATATAAATATAAGCCAAATATCACCAGATCTATACGAATGATATTTGGCTTATATTGGTTTACCTAGGCGGCTTTTAATTTTATCGATAATTAAGGTTATAAGCGGTATGATAAAACCCATGATCATTGAATAAGGCACCCAATATTTATCGTTCCAGTAAGCCATATAAGATACATTTGGATATACAAAAGTTGAAAAAACGATCATAAGTAACCCAAGTGGGATGACTAGAAAACGGTAATTCTTAACAACTACTATTTCCGCAAAACCGATTACACAACCATAGAAGTAAATAGCTGTTTTAAAGAAGATTGAAAGAACCCACATGCCGGCCATAACTGCCTCAATTCTTTCAATGATTTCAAAAGCACTAACCGATTTAGCAAGGACATAACTTGGAAATACTTGACGAGCAGTTGCTGGAGCTCCTAATACTAGAATACATAAAAGTACTAAGACGCCTACAATAGCTGCACCAAGAATCGTGCCTACTGTAAAATTCCACTTTGTTTTATCAGGACGGTTAAGGTTGCCCGGATAAAACATTAGAAACATTACTAATGGAAGCCCGGCAAATGAAAGAAAATCCAATGATGCTGATAGATGCGCCTTGAAACTTGCTTCATATAACGGACTGATACGTTCTGGTTCAATTTGAGGGATTAAAAAAATAACTAAAGCAAAGAAAAGGACCATAAACCAAGGGAGAAGAAGCTCCCCTGTTCTTGCCAATACCTCCAATCCTGCCCGTACAACTAATATGACTAAAATAGCCAACATTATATTAAGAATGTCTACCGGCGTATTAATCAGCATATGCGTAGTTGCAAAATCACTAAATTGGAAGAGAAGGCTTGTTGCTCCTACAAAC
>JAEWMK010000544.1 GCA_023457235.1 Bacillota bacterium | reverse complement strand
AGGTGTGATAAAGGATTTAAAAGTGGTCGATGGTGCAGCTGGAACAAGCATTAATCTATCAAAGGATGCAAGGATTATATCTTTAGTAGTCGATGCCTTGTTGAAGGTTTTAGGTACTGGTGTAATTGAAAACGCAAAGGTAAATGTGAATGGTGTAAGCTTTGAAAGACAGCCGAATAAAGCGGATTATGCGGATGGTGTTAAAAATACATCTAGTAATACTGGTGGTGGCGGAGGAGGAGGTAGTTCTTCCGATGATGATGATAGTTCCTCTGATAAAGATCCAGATGAACTTGGAAAGATTCAAGCAAAAGCTATTGACCAAGATGTAAGATTAAAACTTGAAAACATATCAGAGGACGTTATTTCGTTCATTCCATATTCATATAATAATACATTTTTAATTGAAACGAATGGAACTTTAAATGGTGATGAAGTGTTAACTACCCAGGATGTTATTTTAGTAGATCTCCCAGAGGAATTAAATTATGATGTTGCTAATAAAAATGGATTACTAGAGATTACGATAGATGGAATCATTGAGTACCCAACGGCAACTGATTCCGATATGGAAGAATTCCTTACTCAAACTTACGAAAGTGCTAGAAGTGTTTTTGCTGATTTTCCTATGGATATATCAGTAAAAATAAAACCAACTGCAATGAAAAATAAAGGTGCGATTGAATCTGATTCAATTAGTTTACAGATAGATCCGCCAACAATCATTTCTAATGTTAGCGTAGAAGGTTATACAACAGATGATACAATTAAACTATCATTTAAGGATTCGATTCATTTAGAAGAATTCCCTGAAACAGTAGGTATTGGATTTATTGACACTAGTGAAGTAGAATTCACATCAGGTGACGCTATTGTAATTTTCTCAGGTGATATCTCTGAAGATGAATATGAAGATGAACTTGACTTTGTAGAGCCTTCGGATTTTATTAGCATTATTTTCACAAATCAGGATTTTGTAACAGATTATACAGTTTTAAATGCAACAATAAACAGATCCGAGGAAGGCGTTCTTGCATATTCAATTGGTGATGTTGTTGGTGAAGATCACAGACTGGATGGCTTTTCCATAAATGAACCTTTTGAGTTTGTGGCCATACCAGGTAAAGCATTATCAGAACAATCTGTTATGCTTGAAATGCCTGAAATTACTGAAGATGAAGAAGAAGAAAATATCCAAGCATTCATGAGCTTTCTGTATTATTATATAATGATTACTGGTGAAATAATATTATAGAATATGGGTAGGAAAATTACCGGGAGGATAATTTTAGTTGTATTTTTGTTTTTTGCTATTGCTGTGAACATCTAGTACATTTGAGTACGCTAGTTTAGAATACGTTATTTTTAATTTCAAAGATTTATTGTTGAGATTATTTGAATTAAAATATGATTTACCAAGTTAATGTATTATTATTTTGGAATCAGAGTGAACTCTGGTTCTTTTTTTGTAATTTTCAGTATTACTCTTCAAAGCGTTCTTTTGTAAGCTTGCTGTAAAAATTTTGAAAAATGCCATCAGAATAATATGTTGTAGTTCAATGGTTTAGGAGGGATACCGCTACAAGTAAGGTTACACTTAATGATAAGAAATACAGTGGTCTTTTTACCTTCCACCTACATGAGTTTTTGTCTAATTTTGAAGAAAAATTACTATAGAAATCTGCATTACTGCAAAGAAATGATTCAGATATAAAGTTACTAATACCATATTTGGAACGATTTTTTTACAGCTTTTATAAGAAAGAGTTTATGAAGGAAGCAGTTTTTTATTGGATTATTCGCGATTGGGTTGGGAATCATGGTTAATAGAAAAATATCCGATTAAAGAGTTACTGCTATTATAGATACATTAAATGAAGTTATGCGCAATACTTTTTTATTAAATGGAGATACAATAGAAGGTGATTATTATGTTTTCGTAACCTCTTTTGAACGGCTATCCAGATTTATATTGGCTATAATATGTTCGATGATAAGATTTAACTATATTTATAGGTTTACTAAGTTTTACTTTTTACATTTATTTAATAACTTATCCAGTTCTTGACTCAAATAAACTGTAGTAGGATGATTTAATCCATTTTTAATACCAGACTCTATTAATTCGGTTCTTAAGTATTCTATTTCAAGTGAAAGACTAGTTTTATTTGCGGTATTAGTTTTCATATGGTAATTATCTCCTAATTTTGGTATAGGATAAATATACCATAAAATTTATCGGATGCTATTTATCTTTTTCGAAAATGGCTAAAAAATTTGGTAACTATCACACTAAGGTTAATTAGGAAAATTGTACTTCTCTTTTTGGGTTTCGTCTCAGTGGCACCTCGAAATGTCGTTCTGGGGTGGGACACCGGGTTGAGTGGGGGGACAAAGGGACGGGCACATTGTCACGCCCCCAATCTAACTGTCTTAATTAGACTGTTTTTTCGTATTCAAATCTGCTGCGTACGTCGGCTCAGCCATTCGTTCTGGAAGCATGAGAATTGATTGATTCAGTGTATCTAGCTTCACCTCAATGCGGTGCAAGAGATAGAATGTAACGACAACCGGAAAACCATAGTCTTGGATGAATGGCAGTAGTTGTTCCAAAGTGGATACCTCCTTTCATTTTGGGACGTGGGGTCGGGAACTCTGTCCCAATGGCTCCCGCCGCCCCCATGGCTCGGTCAGCCGGAGAACCCGACCCCGCGTCCCAACTATTAGAAAAGGGAGCTCAAGGCTCCCTCTCTTCTTATAAACCTAAATCAACTTCTGTTACATTGCGCTCAACGACACGTGCGCCTTTTTTAACAACTAGGTCTCCGCCTGTTGACGTGAAGATATTGGCGGCAATAATAGTATCCATTGCTGCTGAAACTGTAGCTGCCTCTACTGGTTCAATCGGATCATCGATTGAGATAGTGGCTGTTTTGCCTTCGAAATTAGTAAACTGTAACTCTAGTTTCTTACTCATCTAGCCTCCTCCTTCCTCTAGTTTTTGAAATTCCTTTCTTTACTCTGAAACAATGTCAAAGTTGCTGTTGCGCTGAATCACAACTAATTCGTGCTGTTGAAGACCTGCCATCGCTAGTGCAGCGTTTAGAATATCATCAGGTGTGGCTGTTGTTTTTAGGTTATTATAGTTTTTTGCCTTGTAGATGGGTTTGCCATCTAAATCCATACCGTGATTATATTCAATGCGAAGTTGACTACTGTTCATTACCCCTGTTGCCATTTGTCCATCACCTCCTTTCACTATATAGATAGGAGGTTTCGGGCAAAAAGGGACAAGGGAATTTAATTTTTTATTTAAAATATCAAGATTTGGGTGGGACACAGTTCCCGACCTCATGACCCAATAAAGATTTGCAGGATTTAAGTATGGAAGATTAATAATGTGTATTGGTATAATACTCAAATATGGTTCTAAATTACTAGTAAAAAAGGGGATCTTACTTCAATGGGAAAAATACTAACTTCGGTCATCCTGATTATTTTAATTTTAGGGTTAATCAGTCCTAATCTTACAAGTGCAGCTCCAAAGGTTGTTGAAGATTATCATAGGCAAGATGGAAATGATATGTATGCTTTTCCGAATAAACTATATATCAATACATACGCTGCACCATCAACTAATTCTAAGATAGTTGGAACTATAAAGAGAAATGGTGCCATTCCGATTGATTCAAGAATGTCGAATGGTTGGTACTCGCTTCGGTATCATTCTAATCGTTCAAATGAGTATGTTCGCCCGGAAGACGTAACGCTCGTTCGTGAAAATGATATAAAAAATCATGCGGAGCCAGTTTATCCTTTTCCGGACCCTGGATTAATAGCACCAGCACTGGTTGTAACCGTTCCATCAATTACATCAAAGCCTACAGATGATGTTCTAACAAATATCGAAACTATTACGAATACATTGGGTTTTGAAAAAAAGTATGGGTTGATGGTATATATTATTATTACTTTGCACCTGACGGAGAAATCGTCCGAAATGGTGGTCAAGAAGCTTTAGAATTTCATTATGTTCCTAATTCAATGCCGCGTTATGGTGAGTTTCGCCTACTCATAGGTGGATGGGAAAAGAACGAGTATACTAGAGGTCAGATTGACAAAGTTCCAGCTGTCATCCAAGAAATATTAAAATTCTACTTTCCAACTAGTTATCAAAAGATTTACTCCATGCTTTATAAAGGTTATGAAACAGGAGTAGATATGGACGATTACATTAATATAATGTTTGTTTTGGATAACCGTGAGTTTAGAGTAGAGGCGTATCATGAAGGTGCGGAAGTAGGCATTTATATTGGGAAGGAGGGTGAGAGGTATACGAACTCTTTTACTCTACCAGACAACATTGCCATTGTAAAAGTAAACGGAAAGCGTCTCGTTACTAGTCATCCTGCGATAATAGAGAGTGGGTCTACACTTGTACCTTTACGCGGCATCTTTGAAGCACTTGGGGCAACAGTTGCTTGGGATCAAGCTAGTCAAACCATTAAAGCTAAGAAAGGTGCTAACGAAATCTCCTTAACTATTGGCAAAAAGAATGCAATCGCTAACGGAAAGTCAGTTGCTTTAAATATCGTACCAAAAGTTAATCAAGGAACAACGCTAGTGCCATTAAGATTCATTTCACAGGCACTAGGAGCAAATGTGGAATGGGATGAAGAAAATAAAATAGTTTTAATTAAACAATAGAAGAGAAATAGGGACAAAGGCTGTCCCTATTTCAGCCTTTTATGTATTTAAAGTAAAATGCTTATTTACAATAGCCACCAAATTATGAAAATGAGGTTTTACAACGAAATCTATTGCTCCGATTTTAATAGCTTCTTTTAAAATGATTTGTTGCCCTCCTAATGACGAACAAATAATTACTTTGGCTTGGGGATCAATATTAATTATTTCTTTTAAAGCATCCATCCCATTAAGCACAGGCATCGTAATATCCATTAATACAATCTCAGGTGAGAAAATCTTGTATTTATGGATTGCATCCATTCCATTTTCCGCTTCTATAATCTCCTGATAGTTTGCTTCAATTAAAATATTTTTTAAATGACGTCTCATAAAAAGAGAATCGTCAACAATTAGTATTCCCTTCAATAGAAACATCCTTTCGTAAAATAGGACTATTTTACAATCATTTAACCCCAATATTATCATGTACAATTGCTATAATTAACCGGGAAAAAACGGTAAAAACACACTGGGCCATGAGGTTGGCAATGGACCACGGTGTCGGCACTGGGCCAGAGGGTCGGGAACTCTGTCCCAGCATTTTTAGATACCTCGTTGTAAGATCTTTGTAAGATTTTTGTAAGATGCCATCTGTATAATGTTTTGTAGTTCAAATGGATTAGAAGGGAGGTAGAAACAGTTTCAAAAAAGTTATAAATAAATATAGAAAACTATATAAATATCCAAAATATTTTCAGAATTAATTACACCTGATTCAAGAACATTTGTTTCCGTTTATGGTATAATAATGTATATCCTAATAAATAGAGGTTGATAAAAATGAAAGTGACTCGCATTGGTTTACTATTCATTGAAAATAAGGCTGATGAAAAAGAGTTATTTGATTTAATGGCTGAGTTTTCTTCTGCCATTCGTTTTTCGTTTAACCGACTTCTTGACGGGAAGAAGGCAGATGAATTAATTAAACAAGTCAATGCACAATTTAAATTAAATAAACGATTTGCTGAAGAGGCAGTATTACAAGCGCAGGCTATTATTACAAGTCAAAAGGAACTATTGCCCTCACGTATCGAAGGTATTCAAGGTAAAATTAAAAAGACTGAAAAGAAAATGGATCTTTATATGTCAGGAAAACTAAAACCAAAAAAGGTTTTGTTAGAGGTTTGTTTGAAGGGATTACATTCCAGATTAGAGAAACTAAAAGAAAAGGAAGAAGAACTGCTTCAACATCAAGAAAACCATTCAATCCCAGCCGTCATTTTCGGTGGTAAACGTAACTTTTTTGACCGAATGAAAAACAAAATTACGAAAGAGAAATGGAAGGAAATTCGTTCTAATACCCTTTATTCTCGTGGAGATAAATCCAAAAAGGGAAATTTGAATACACGTATTGTTTGGAACGAAACAGATCATCAATTTTATCTTGAAGTTGCGAATCCACTTCTAGCAAAAGAAGGGAAACATAGCCC
>JAEWMK010000543.1 GCA_023457235.1 Bacillota bacterium | reverse complement strand
TATGAAGGGGACATAATATGGATGGAAAAAAGATTCGGGACCTGAGAATTAAGAAAGGGATGTCATTAACAGAGCTGGCAAAATTGTCGGGAATTTCAAAGTCTTATTTGAGTTTTATTGAACGAGGAAAACAGACAAACCCAAGTATTGAAGTGATTGAAAAAATTTCAAAAGCATTAAGTGTAGATTTTCAATCATTGCTAACACAACGAAAAGATGATAAACAAAACGAATCACAAGTTCTAGACAAAGAAGTACTACAGCTAGCAATTGAAATGAGTAATTCCAATATCGATAAAGAAAAATTAAGACAGTTAATAAATCTGCTAAAATAAAAAGCTGGGATGAATTAGTAAAACCATTCTATCCCAGCTTCTTTTTTATTCATTTTCATTAAATTTCCGTTGTTCGAGCTGCCATTTTGTGAACTCTAAAAATTCACGAAATTGTTCTTTACTTACCCCAGATTCTGCCGCTTCCTGTGCAAGCTTTATCCATTCCGGATCTAATGAATCTTCATTAACCTCAGCATTTAACAGTGATTGAACACTAATATCCAAAACTGCTGCTATTTTTTCTAAAAATTGTACAGAGGGATTCGATTGAATATCCCGCTCAATCGAACTTAAATAGGATTTTGCAATACCTGCCTTTGCAGCCAAATCTGATAGTGAGAGCCCCTTCTCTTTTCTAATTGTTTGGATACGTTTCCCTATCATTGATATCTCCCTAAGCGTATGATTTATAATAACATCTTATCATGAATGTTCATTATTAGAAAGGCTCATATCCTACATTTCAACGTTGTCGCTATTATTTCTAAAAAATACTCTTATGTCCTCAACCGATAGGCCCATTGATTTTGCATCTAAAAGTAATTGTAACCACTCTAAATCAACTTTGGGTAGTTTAATGTCTTGAGTCTGAGAAGACTGTGTACTTTGAGTATCCATATTTCCCCCTGGTTTATTACTTTTGGTAGCCCAGCTATCAAAGTTTTTCCTTAGATCTGTGGCTTTGCGTCCCTGTTTTGCAAGCAGGTTTGCCTTTTTCAAAGTATGGATTTTGACTTTCGAACAAATTCTTCAGAATTGCTAATAAGAATAATTTTTTATTGGACGCATCCCCCTTGTTGTAAAGATTTATTAGTGCTTTCGTTATAGTGAATTAGGGAATTTGTAATAGTTCATCTAATTTTATTATAGGTTTTCCGATTTATTGCTACTTTTTCAGGGTGAAATATCGACAAAACATATATAAAACATGCCAAGCCATATTTTTCTAATTATTATAAAGATATGATATCATTTTTAATAATACGTATAAAAGAAAGGATGTAAAAATTGTCTATTGAAAATGTAAAAGCTCATTTTAGAAAATGGAATCGTGAAAAGGATGTTATGGAATTCGATACTTTAAGTGCAACGGTCGAGCAAGCAGCCGAAACAATAGGTGTTATTCCAGCACGAATTGCAAAAACATTATCATTTAGAGGAGAAAACGAAAAAGCGATATTAATTGTTGCAGCCGGCGATGCCAAAATTGACAACAAGAAATTTCGCCAAACATTTGGTTTCAAAGCCCGTATGCTTACACCGGATGAAGTACTGGAACAAACAGGACATGCTATCGGTGGAGTGTGTCCATTTGGTTTAGTCAATGATTTGGACGGTTTATCTCGATGTCTCCATGAAACGCTTTGAGACCGTTTTCCCAGCCTGCGGAAGTACAAACTCCGCGATCGAATTAACAATAGAGGAATTACATCAATATTCATATGCAAAAGAGTGGGTTGATGTTTGCAAAGACTGGGAAGAAAATGGGTTAGAAGAAGAAGCAGTATAAATATTGTCTGCATAAAAGCAGAGGGGAGAGGAACCGATGTTTTCTATAACAGACGCAGCCAAAACAGAATTACAAAATAGATTAAATGAATCAGCTACAAAGAAATTTATACGCCTGCAACTGCGTTTCAGCTGTTGGGTAAAGTTGAAATTAACGTTGGAGGAATCCATCCAGCAAAATGATGATGAAATTATCATTGATGGACTCCATTTTATCATTGATAAAACCCAACTCCATTACTTTAGTAATAATCAAATTGATTTTGTACCTGATCAAACCGGGTTTATGGAATTTGTTGCCGAGGCGGTTTAATCAAAAATAGTGCCCTATAGGGAAGTCCTTTAAAGACTCTCTATAGGGCATTTTACTTATTCCAGTACTGGTTTTGCCGTCAAAATATAACGCTCAGGAGCTGTCCCAACAAACGTGAACGGATAACATGTCGTCACAACAAGCTCCTCATTAGGTGCAGTTGTTTTTATAATTGTTCGATCATCTGCATCGACTATTTTTGTACTTTCAATTTTGTATTCAAAGCTACCGTATGGGAGCTTAACGATAAAAACATCACCAATCTCTAACTCTCCCATTCTCCGAAAAACCGTATCCCGATGGCCAGACAGAACAATTTGATCTCCTTCCGTTGGATAAGCTGTTCCTTTATAATGGCCAACCCCCTTTTCAAGATCTTCATCAGATGTACCTTCCACAATAGGGAGTTCAGCCTTAAGCTTCGGAATTTCCAGAATTCCAACCGTTTCACCATGGAATGGATTAAATTCTTTATTTTCTTTTATTTGGGTCTCTATATTATGGTTTTCATTTGGGTGATTAATTGTTTGTTGGTTATGATCCTCCAAAATTTTATAAGCTTCTTCTAAAGTATTTTTTTGTTCCTCCTTTGTTTTGAAATATTGAAAACCGCCAATTCCAATTAGGGCGATACCAACAATGATGATGATAATAGCTAATTTATTGACCATTATCTTAACTATTCCCTCCCATTTCATTCGATTCGTTTATGTTCAATATATAGAACAATGCGTTCTTTATAAAGTTATGAAAAAGTAAGGTAACAAGAGATAAAAGGAGAAAAAGCTTAATTTTTGTTCGTTATTGAGAAAATAAGGCTAATTTTCGGATTTTTCAAACGAATCCTTTTGTCATATACTCAACTTGTTGGTTCGATATAAAGAACAAAACAAACAACAAGTTGAAACAATGAAATGTAAAATCTAAAACATGTTCTTTAGAAAGAACAACTGTTGGGAGTGATGTAATCATGAAGCACAAATCCACAAAGAAAGGGGTGGAAATGTGAAAAAAGTAAAGAAAGTCGTAAGTGGGTTAACAACAACCGCATTATTTCTATTATTAATAGTTATGGTGGTTGCCGTCATTTCATCAAAAGCATCGGGTGGGGAGCCAAATTTCCTTGGCTATCAGTTAAAACCGGTCTTATCTGGCTCAATGGAACCAACGTTTATGACAGGATCGATTATTGCAGTAAAACCTGTTGAGGACCCAACAAGCCTAAAGAAAGATGATGTTATTACATTTATGGAAGAAAAGGATAAGGCCGTTACGCACAGAATCATTGAGGTAATTCAGAATGGTCAACAAACAATGTATAAAACAAAAGGTGATAATAACGAAGATGCGGATTTGAATCTGGTATTGTCACAAAATGTTGTGGCTAAATATACAGGGTTTTCTATACCTTACGCAGGTTATTTTATGGATTTTGCAAAATCAGCTAAAGGCGCTGTTGTTTTATTAATTATTCCCGGTATTTTACTTTTAATCTACTCAGCAATATCCATTTTTAAAGGACTGAAAGAATTGGAGAAGATTACGAAAAAATCAGACAATGAAAATCCAGTTATTAATGGTTGATATTCCTATAAAAGATAGGAATTCAATATAAATCAAAATATTTAAACATACATACCTCGAAAAGAATGAGGTAGAAAAGAGGAGGAAACAAGAATGACAATTAAAAAGAAATTAGGTTTAGGAGTAGCATCAGCAGCATTAGGATTATCACTAATTGGTGGGGGAACATGGGCAGCATTTAACGATGTTGAAAACCTAAGTAATAACGTAGCTGCTGGGACATTAGACCTTGAGATTGAGGATGATGTATTAGAAGGTAAACCAGTGTTAAAAACTTTTAATCTTTCTAACTTAAAACCTGGTGATGAATTTTCTCGTGAATTTAAGCTTGCCAATAGAGGAACTTTAGCTATTAAAGATGTTTGGTTAGACGTCATTCCATCTGGATTTACTAATGGAACAAACGAATTTGTTAGTCAACATGGACAGACAGATAATGATGCAGATGGTAAAGGCTTAGAATTCCTAGACCAATTCGCAGTTGAACTAGTAGTATCGGGCACTGAAAGCGCGTCATCACCTTATAACTTGATTGAAAAGACTGATAACGTAACATTAAGAGATTTAGTTGAAGGCACAAATATGCCTACTGGTCTTGAAATTGATAATACTGGTGGAAATTTTAGATTAGATTTAGCTCCTTCCAATGGTTCACAAGATGATAAATGGGACGGTATTCCAGTTGATCCGGCTGACTTTGAAAATGTGAAATTCACAATATCAATGATTAACGATACTGCAAAAGTTACAGATCCTGCTTCTCTTGCTTTTGGTGAGTACACACAAAATAAATACCAAGGTGACAAAATTGATGTGCAATTCCAATTTGAAGCAACTCAATGGGATGGTACTATCTTTGACGCAAATAATTCAGATGAAGTGAATAAAAAAGCTAATCCAACTCCTACAAACCCTGATGAAGTAACAAGACCTTAATAAATAGTAGGTCATTCATAACCAAAGGTGGAATAAACAACCACCTTTGGTAATTATCTTTTCCTTAATTGCTTTTAATAATTCTATAATAATATATTGATTTTACGCGAGGGTTAATATGAACTTATTAAAAATGCTTCTTACATTTATATTACTGTTTCTTATTATGGCTTCTTTTTCTATTAAAGTTAACGCTGATACGAGAAAAGAATTAGATATTGAAACCCTTCCCGATAGTTATCTTTTTAATCTTTCAAACTTAAAACCTGGCGATCTAGCAATCCAAAAACTTACGATTCAAAATATTGGTAAAAGGGACTTTACTTATAACACAACAGCCGAATTTAAAGGTGGAGATGAAAAATTATATAATGAATTTTTACTCAAAGTATCTGATTCAAATAGGATTTTACATGATGGAAAATTAAAAGACTTTACTGGGCTAGCACCAAGATTTTTAAAATCGATGAATGAAGAGGATTTGATGTTTGAATTAGAGTTTCCTTACGAACTTGGCAATGAATTTCAAGGATTAGGTTTTGAGGTAGAGTTTAAGTTTATTGTGGAAGGCTACGACCCACCACCACCGGGAGGGGGAGGAGGAGGCTCTGGAGGTGGTTCAGACAACCCTAGTAATCCCGAAAACCCAAATCAATCTGGGGAGCCGGAAGAATCAGATAATCCAATTATTCCAGAAGATCCTGAAGATCCAGAGAAACCAACTAATCCATTAGAACCTCAAGATCCGGATAAAATAAATCCACAACACCCAATTGATCCAGAAAAATTGAATTCACCACCAGTTAATGGACAAATCTTACCATCCACTGCTACAAATATTTTTAATTATGTACTTGGAGGTTTTACCCTATTAGCTATTGGAGGAATTTTATTTTTCATACAAAGAAAAAGAACAATAGTCTTAAAAAAATAATCTGACTTTGGTGTACCGTGTTTTCAAATCCAGATTATTAGACTTTTGTTCTTTATAAAGGAAAACTTTTAGATTACTGTTTTTGTTTAGATTTTCATAAAAAATAACAGATTCTTTATAATGAACAAAAGCATACGAATATTATAAAAGGAATTTTAATAGGTGGTAAAAGCTAATGAG
>JAEWMK010000542.1 GCA_023457235.1 Bacillota bacterium | reverse complement strand
ATTTTTAGTTCTGAAATTTCTATATTCCTTAAAGTCTCTCTATTTATATTTGCCCCCCATAGCCTGACAGTTAGGGGGTTCATCAAATCCATAGCAAAACCCATTAATTTATTTTCGCTTCTCATATGTTCTAGCATATAAATTTTCCCAGTTGGTTTGCACACTCTCCTTATCTCCATTAGTCCTTTTATAGGATCAGGTACGGAGCAAAAAACGCATGTTGATACAATAGAATCAAACGAACAATCTTTAAAAGGCAAATCCTGAATATCTGCTTCAACTAATTCAATCGGAAATGGAAACTTTTCACTTGACACCTTTTCTCTAGCGTGTTTAAGCATTCCTTTACTAAAATCAACACCTGTTAATGAATTAATATTACCAGGATAATAAAATAAATTAGCTCCTGTTCCAATCCCAACTTCGAGTACCTTACCAGAAACACGCGAAAGCAAATCTGTTCTCCATTTTTCCTTTATCATTTGATCCATGATTTCATAGATACCAGAAATACGATTATAACGATTTTTAATTTTTTCTTCTATCGACACATTCAAAACTTTCACCAAACTCTCCACTATTTATTTTATAATAAATTACCTATTGTTATAGATCCTGCCAAGTATTTTCTTTTCTAGCACTTCTAACTTGGAGTTTAGGTATAAACCTTGGTACATCTTCCATGTATTTTATATAATCTTCACCGAATTGCTCAATCATAACTTTTTCTTCTTTTTTGGCTAGCCTTGTATACATAACCAATAGTATTGGTGCCATAAGCAAGGTAATCAATGTTGGCCATTGGATAAGAAATCCAACTATAGCTAAAATAAAACCACTATACTGTGGATGCCTTACAAATCGGTATATACCACTTGTAATTAATTTTCCATTCCCGGAATGGACTCCCCTCCACCCTATTGATATAATTATCAACCCACTAAAAATTAACACATTACTTAAAGGGTGTAAGATACTAAATAATATGGGTGAACCTCCTGTTAAAGCTACCCATAAATGCCCATTCGCGTGGGTAAAAGGATCAAGTACGGGATAATTTTTGCCTAAAATAGAAGTTAAAATATAAATAGTTAAGGGATAGCCGAACATTTCACTAAATAAAGCCACAATAAATGCTGTAAATGCTCCTAAAGTTCTCCAGTCCCTTTTAGTTTTTGGCTTGAAAGCTGAGTATGCAAATAAACCAAATACAACTATATTGAAAATAACAGCAGTCCATAAACCATAGACCGTTTGATCAGCACCATGCATCAAATATTCCCCCAGACTTATTCTTTCAATTTCTTTTATATTAGTTTAAGGAAAAACTTTGCAGATATTTTCAAAAATTAGAGAACAAATTGTGACTTTCAAAAAATCGGAAATCATTTCCAGTCAATTTGCACAGGTTTTGCAATGTTTTTTTGTATTATTAAAATATATTTCATACACTACTTCAGGTAGTGTTAGGGGGGGAAATTGAATGAAAAATACTAAAGTAGGGCAAGATTCCAATTGTCACAACCATCATCATAAAGTTAAGATTGAAAAAAAGGATAGGACTTTACTAAAAGCAATCAGCTCTGTATTATTTGCGTTTATTGCTTCCTCGCATCATTGGATTCATACCCTCTTACTTGCATTAGGTTTTACAACTTTGGGGTCAGGTTTATTATTACTTTCCCCTTCCTTAAAAATTATTTTTTTACTAGTTTCACTTTTAGTTTCAGGCTGGTTTATTATTATCGCTAAACGAAAATGGAAGCATAACAAACCATCTGCATGGGTCTATCTAATTTCTTCAATTATATCCATTATTCTGGTTGTTTCCGCTATACCACAAACGATAAATCAATTAACTACTGAAAAAACTTCACCTCAACAACAACAACAGACGGATAATCCAGAAGAGCATAATCTTCACCATTAATTAAAACAAATAAAACAGGCATGTGGATGATCCTACATACCTGTTTTATTTTACCGAGTTTAAGTTTATTTACATTGCAGTTATTTATCTCACTGGTTTCCAATTTCTAAGGAATAACGTATTTCCTACAACTGAAACGGAACTAAATGCCATGGCAGCCCCGGCAAGAATAGGATTTAGTAGACCGAATGCTGCAACTGGAATCAGTACAATGTTATAAGCAAATGCCCAGAATAGATTTTGACGAATTTTCCGCATTGTTGCTTTTGAAAGGCGAAGAGTATCAACAATACCCATTAAATCGCCTCTCATTAAAGTAATATCTGCGGCTTCAATCGCTACATCTGTTCCTGTTCCAATCGCAATACCCACGTCAGCTGCGGCAAGTGCAGGGGCATCATTGATACCATCTCCAACCATTGCAACTACTTTTCCTTCTTGCTTCAACTTTGTAACCTCTGCTGATTTATCCTCTGGTAATACTTCAGCAAGAACTCTGTCGACACCAACTTGTTTAGCAATTGCATCAGCTGTAAGTCGATTGTCACCAGTAATCATAATGACCTCTATACCCAATTCCTTCATTTGTTTAATAGCTTCTGCAGATGACTCTTTAACTGTATCTGCAACGGCAATGATTCCTGCAAGAATGCCATTCACAGCCATAAGCATCGCCGTTTTCCCTTCGCCCTCAAGTTTTTCCATTTGGCCAAGAGCACTGTTTATTTCTATCTTATTTTTTACCATTAACTTTTTATTTCCTATTAAAACGAGTTGGTTGCCAATTTCAACTTTAATACCATGCCCTGGTATAGCCTCGAAATTTTTACCTTCCTGAAGCTCTACCCCTTTATCTTTTGCACTATTAACAATCGCCTCTCCAAGTGGATGTTCGGAGCCTTTTTCAGCTGAAGCTGCGAGTTTTAATAATTCATCTTCTGAATAGTTTGTATAAGTAATTATATTTGTTACTTCAGGTTCACCTTTGGTAATAGTACCGGTTTTATCTAAAACAACTGTATTTACACGCTGAGAATTTTGGAGGTGTTCAGCCCCTTTTATAAGTAGCCCATTCTCTGCTCCCTTTCCTGTTCCAACCATAACTGCCGTTGGAGTTGCCAGCCCTAACGCACATGGACAGGCAATAACCAGGACAGCAATCATACTTACAAGTGCAGGTGTAAAACCTGATATAAAATAAGTAACTGCGAATGTAGCTAATGCAATAACAATAACAATCGGAACAAAGATTCCTGAAATTTTATCGGCAAGGTGTTGGATTGGCGCTTTAGAACCTTGAGCTACCTCAACAAGCTTAATGATTTGCGATAAAGCAGTATCCTTGCCAACTTTTGTTGCTTTAAATTTGAAGGAACCGTGCTTATTGACTGTCGCACCGATTACAGTGTCACCTGCCTTTTTACTAACAGGCATACTTTCACCCGTTAACATCGATTCATCAACAGATGTGCTTCCTTCGATAATTTCACCGTCAACGGGAATCTTTTCACCTGCACGTACGAAAATGATGTCATTTAATTGGACATCTTCAATGGGAATATCCATTTCTACACCATCACGGATGACACGGGCAGTTTTTGCCTGAAGGCCCATCAATTTTTTGATTGCTTCTGATGTTTGTACTTTTGCCCTTGTTTCAAGCAATTTTCCTAAAATGATTAACGTTATAACTATTACTGCAGCTTCATAGTATAAAAATTGTCCGGTTCCCATAATTGTAACGAGTAAACTATAGAAAAAGGCCGCAGATGTGCCTAGAACAACAAGTACAGCCATATTCGCACTTCCGCCTCTGACAGAATTATAGGCATCACGGTAGTAATGGCCCCCTACATAAAATTGGACTGGAGTAGCGAGTAATAGTTGCAGCCATGGATTCATGTGAAAGAAACCGCCATCCCCATATTCCATTGTAAAATCTGAGATCATTTGTATTAAGAAAGGGATTGATAAGATAGCACCTAAGAAAAACTTTTTCTTTTGTGCATTATATATTTTTTCACGAGCACTGCGTTCGTAATCTTCATCTGCTTCACCAATGACTTTGGCATCATACCCCGCTTTTTTAACAGCAGCTATTAATTGATCGACATTTGTATTTCCGGGTATGAACTCTACACTCGCCTTTTCTGTTGCAAGATTGACCACTGCATTTGTTACTCCATCAACCTTATTTAAAGCTTTTTCAACACGGGTTGAGCACGCTGCACAAGTCATACCAAAAATATTGAACTGAAGTTTTTCTTCCTGAACACCATAGCCTGTCTTTTTTATTTTTGCGATGATGTCTTCTACAGAAGCTTCAGCAGAGTTATACGTAACTGATGCTTTTTCCGTTGCAAGATTTACATTCGCTTTTAAAACACCTGGGACTTTAGCAATATTCTTTTCAATTCGATTTGCACAAGCCGCACAAGTCATCCCTGTTATGCTTAAAGTAACATTTTCGTCAACTGCATTGGACTGTACTTTTGAATTTGTCTGCACTGCCATTCTCTATTCCCCCCTACATAATTGTAATAGTTTTGAATTTTGATTGTATTCTGCTAAGCGCTTCATTAACTCTAGTTTTGAAATAACCTTCTCTACATATATATTTTTTTTCGTTAATCGTAAGATAACTAGATCAGTTGAAGAAAACTTGATTTCTTTATCAATGAATTTTTCATGTTTATTTCTCATATCAGCACCTCATGCATATATAGGGTATAATTTGAAAAGGAACTAAATTCTAATCAACATCTATTATTTACTTCTTAATCAATTTTTTAATGGTAATTAGAATTTCATCCAATACTTCCATATCGCCTTCTTGTATTCTTTCAACAACACAATTTTTCATATGACCTTCGAGAAGAACTTTTGCAACTCCATTTAAAGCAGCTTGAGCTGCGGAAATCTGCGTAATTACATCATCACAATACACATCTTTCTCAATTAATCCTTTTATACCCCGAACTTGACCTTCAATTCTGTTTAGCCTGTTAACCAGATTTCGTTTTACTTTATCGGAATGATAGCTCTTTTGCTCGCTTAGAATTACCTTTGAACATCCGTAATTCTCAGTCATCGGTTTATGATTCAATTCGAACGTCATATAATATACCCCCTTGTAAGTTGTTGTAGCATACCAAGGTAGCCTATGTGAGTAAAATAAATCTTCTCACTAATAACCATAGCAATGAAATATGCAGAAATATTGAATTTTAAACAACTTCACAAAAATGTAAAAAATACTATAATAAGTTACATAAAATAAGGGCATGTTTTGATCTTTCATCAAAACACGCCCTTTTATCTATGTTCTATTAATCTGAAACGACTAATTTCCCTCTATACATTCCCATTTGACAACTAAAATCATATTCTCCTGTTTTTTTAGGCACAAATTCAAATGTGACCATCTCATTTTGTGGAAGCTTTTTGCTTAATTCAAAGTTGGGAATCATTAATAATTCTGAACAAGCGGCAGTTTCTTTTCGAGTTACATGTAATTTAACTGGCTTACCCACTTTAACAAGAATAAGATCTGGTGTATAGCCGCCTTTTACTGTCATAAATATTTCTTGAACTCCCTCTTCTGAAAGGGAGGCTGAAGTCCCTTCTTTTTTTGAAAACCAGAAAAACCACCCTACAAAAATACTAAGAGCAAGTCCACCTATTGTAACTAGCCATTCCACTCCTGTCATTGTTTACCCTCCTTTGGTTGAAAACGACGTAAACGGTTTGCATTAGCTACGACTGTTACCGAACTAAACGCCATGGCTGCCCCTGCAATAATAGGAGATAGTAGAATACCAAAGAAAGGATATAATAATCCAGCCGCTATAGGAATGCCTAATGTATTGTATCCAAAAGCTCCTATTAAATTTTGTCTTACATTACGCATGGTTGCTTTTGAAATAAGAATACCATCCACGACACCCTTTAGACTTCCCTTAATTAGAGTAATATCAGATGCTTCGATAGCAACATCAGTACCAGTTCCAATTGCGAAACCAATATCTGCCTGTGCCAGAGCCGGTGCATCATTTATGCCATCACCGACCATCGCTACTACTTTACCCTCTCTTTGAATTTTTTGAATTTGTGCAACCTTATCCTCTGGCAGAACATCCGCAATAACACGGTCCACTCCTACTTGGTTTGCTATTGCCTGCGCTGTTTTTGCATTATCACCAGTTAACATGACAACTTCGAGCCCTAACTTTCTTAATGTCTGAATAGCTTCGTAAGAATCTTCCTTAACCGTATCAGCAACTGCTAATATTCCGGCGAGAGCTCCATTTACTGCAATGAACATTGGTGTTTTCCCTTCACTTGCTAATTTATCCGCTTCTTTATTTAAAATATCTACAGGCACATTTATTTCCATCATTAATTTTCGATTACCAAGGTGAATTTCTTTATTTTCAACCTCAGCCTTTACCCCACGTCCTGTTAAAGAATTAAAATTATTAATATCTGGTATTTGAAGCCCACGATTATTTGCACCTTCCACTATTGCTTCGGCTAATGGATGTTCTGAGCCCTTTTCAACAGCAGCAGCAATGCGAAGTAACTCATTTTCCTCAACGTTACCCAGAACAACAACATTCGTTAATGCTGGTTTACCTTTGGTAATGGTTCCTGTTTTATCAAGTACTATGGTCTGTATTTTTTCAGCTTTCTCAAGTGACTCAGCAGTCCGAATTAATATTCCTCTTTCTGCACCCTTACCTGTTCCAACCATTAAGGACATAGGAGTTGCTAAACCTAGTGCACACGGACAAGCTATAATCAATACCGTAACTGCTGTAACAACTGCAAATTGAAATGCTGGAGATGGTCCAAAATCAAACCAAAAGACGAATGTTAAAATAGCTAAAATCATAACTGCTGGAACAAAATAGCCGGAGATTTGATCTACTATTCTCTGAATAGGTGCTTTGCTCCCTTGAGCATCTTCAACCATTTTTATTATTTGAGATAGTGCCGTATCTTTCCCAACCTTTGTAGCCTTAAACCTGAAATTACCAGTCTTGTTAATGGTGCCGCCAATTACCTCATCATCAACTTTTTTCTCAATAGGAATAGACTCACCGGTAATCATTGATTCGTCAATCGTACTATTACCTTGCATAATTTTACCGTCAACTGGGACCTTTTCCCCTGGTTTAACGATTACAATATCACCGGTTAATACTTCTTCATATGGAATGTCTAATTCCTTTCCACCCCGAATCACCCGTGCAGTTTTTGCCTGCAAATCCATTAGCTTTTTTATTGCTTCTGATGTTCTGCTCTTAGCCCTTAGTTCTAGTGCTTGACCAAGGTCCACTAATCCAATGACGATGGCTACTACATCAAAAAATGGTTCCGCCATACCCTCTGGAAATAAGAATGGAAAGAAAATCGCAATTGTTGAATAAATCCATGCAGCACCTGTCCCTAAAGTAATAAGCGTATTCATGTCAGCTGATCGATGCTTTAACGCACTCCATGCTCCTACAAAAAAGTGATTCCCAGCCCACATCATGATTACTAGAGTAATAGCTGAAATCAAAGGCCATAACCAACCCATCATCGCTTCTGAAAAACCTGACCATCCAGGTACCATATCTGGGATACTAACTAGCATTATCAGTACACCTATTAAAGTGGAAAACCAAAATTTATGTTTCAGAGAATCGTATTCCTTATCATTTCCAACTTCACTATGATCCTGTTCATGATTGTGAGGGTGTGAATGAACTTCCCCCAAAGAATGATTTGTAGTTTTCTCATGATCTGCATTTAACTTGTTGTGATTGTGAGGCTTTGAGATTTCGCCATCATACCCTACTTTGTTGATAGCATTTATAGCGGACATAGTTGAAAAGATCTCCGGCATATATTTAATATGTGCAGAAGTTGTTGATAACGAAACATTCACATCTAAAACTCCTGGAAGTGTCTTTAAAGAATTTTCAATTTTAGTTACACATGATGCACAATGCATTCCTTTAATGGCAAAATGTAACTCCTGTTGATTTGGGTAATAGCCTTCATTTTGGATAATTTGAAGAATATCATTTACTGTCACCTCGTTTTCATCGAAAACAAGATGAGCCATCCCCGTTTTATAGTTCACATTTGCCTTTTTGATTCCATGCCTTTTTTTCAATACTGCATTTAAGCGCCTTGCACAATGATGACAGTCTATTCCATGAATAGGTATGGATAGATTCATATAACTTCCCCCTTTCGGTTTTTACTTTCTATTGAAACAAACTTTGAATTACCATCCGCATTTAGCAAGTGATATTATTAAATGTGAAATTGTTCCAATTTAATATAATTTTACAAAATAAAATTGCATAAATTATGCAGTTTTGGATAATTGCGTAATTTTTGTGGCATTTTTCACTTCATAAACTACCCTGTTATACTTTATTTTCTATTTAAATATAAAAGCATAAAAACAGCTCCCTCTTTAAGGGAGCTGCGTTTTTTTACAAAAAAGATTTAATATATAATTCTCACTATTTACTATTCTTACAATACTCTTCTTGCCCCCAAATATCGAGGCCCCCAATAATAGGGGTCATTAAGATTTGAAATTGCAACACCTAATGAAGAAGATGAGTGGATAAATTTATTATCCCCTATGTATATTCCCAAATGGGAAGGACCTTTCTTGACTGTTTCAAAGAAAACAAGATCACCCTTCTGTAGGTCATTCTTTTTTATTACCGTTCCAATTTTATACTGTTCACCGGTAGTTCTTGGAATGTCAATTCCCGTATCTTTGAACACGATTTGTGAAAAGCCTGAGCAATCGAATCCTTCATGGCTTGTCCCACCAAATAAATAAGGTGATCCTATATGTGTTTTTGCATTTGAAATCAATACATCTTCAATTTTTTCTTCTTCTGCTTGAATATTCGCTGTTCCAATTAAAGATATAACGAAAGCTATAAAAGTTGCAAATAACATTTTTCGCACCATAATTTCACCTCACTTTCATCTAGTAAACTATCAGATAATTGTGCAGATATTATGGGTTTTTGACAATTTTTTTGACTTTATTGCCAATATTGTAAAATAAAGTAATTTATTTGACCTTATAATTTAAATTGCTCCACTGCACTCTTTAAATCTCCTGTAATAATGTTCAATTTTCGAATAGACTGTGTAATTTCTCCCATAGATAAATGTTGTTCATCAGAAGAGGAAGCAACTTGTTGTGATCTTGATGCTGTATCAAGAGCTAGTGAACTTAGTTCATTAGTAATTGAAAAAATATCATTTATCGACTGCTTCATAGTAGTCACTAACTTTTCCATTTCTATCGATTGTTTTTCTACATTTTCAGAAGATGAAACGATTTGTTCAAAAATAGTTCCTGCCTTTTTAACAATCTGAATGCCCAAACCAACCTCTTTTGTTCCATTTTTTATAGAATCCACAGCCCCCTGAATTTCATTTTGAATATCGTGAATTAGATTTGATATTTGTAAAGCTGATTTTTCTGATTGCTCTGCTAGTTTTCTTACTTCATCAGAGACAACCGCAAAACCTTTTCCGTGTTCGCCTGCTCTAGCTGCCTCTATAGCAGCGTTTAATGCTAATAGATTAGTTTGAGATGCTATTTCTGATATGACAGTAACTATTTTCCCAATTTCATTTGAACTATCACCCAGAATTTGAACTATACCTTCCGTTTTATTTACACTCTCTTTAATTGAATTCATTTGTTGATGCGTTTCTTTAATAATTTGAAATCCATTGGATGCATCTGTTTTATTCTCTAATGAACCAAGATACAAATCTTTAGAATTTTTCTCAAGAATAGCGATATGAGCATTCATTTTTTCTATAGACTTCAAATTAATTTCAAATCGATTTGATTGTTCTGATGCGTCATGAGCTATACATTGAATATTGCTAGTAATCATATTCGCAGCATCGGTTGTCAGCGAAATGCTGTGAGTTATTTCTTTTGTTGAATGTGCAACTTTACTTGTCAATTGTTCAACATTTTTAATTAATCTTTTTAGATTACAAGTCATTAAATTAGTTTGAGTTGCTAGTTGTCCAATTTCATCCTTCACTTTTGTTTTGATTTCGTCTCCTTGTAAATCACCTTGAGCTATTTCACTCATTCTTTCTAATACCCTTTTTAATGGCATTATGAGATGATTCGAGATCATGATTGCAGATATAATTCCAACTATAATTATGACTATAGAACTTATCAGCAAATTCCGCTTCATTTGATTGCCAACAACTGTTAAGTGTTGACCTTCCTCCATGATCTGTTTCTCACTTTTTTGTGAAATTGCTTCATAGGAATCCATTAGATGATGTGATAAGGGTTCTAGCTCTTCCTCAAATGTTTTTTTCATTTCATCGCTCGTTACCAGCTTTTGATTAGAAATAATAATTTCTCGTATATACTTTTCAAACTGATTATCACTATCAATTAATTGATTAATTTCGCTTGTTTCATGATGAGCCCCTAATTTTCTCTTTAATTCATCTGCAATTTCTGAATAAACTTCAAATTGTTCTAGATAAGATTCATCCATATACAATATATATCCTCTAATTGAGGCTACCCTTTGTGCGACATTTAAACTTAATTTTTCATTATCAACTAGTACAGAAAGTTCATGCGAGGTAATACTATCTACATCATTCTGAAACTTATTTACATTATAAATGGTGTAAAAGAACATCAATGTTACAAGAAGCAAAACAATCATAGATCCTATTAAGATTTTTGTACGAAAACTTTTAATCACTATATTTACCCCCTTTTATATTTTCATAGAATATAAAAGAGTAATGCACTTTTTATGCATTTTAAATATTTTTGCTAAATCTTTCACGATTTTGGAAATTTAAGTCATACTATTGTCATTTAATTTGCACAGTTTTTGCATAAAAAGAAGTTATAGTAACTGGGAAGAAGATGACATAATCAAAAAGGGAGATGTTACATATGGAAAAAGTATTATTAAATGTAGAAGGAATGTCTTGTGGTCATTGCAAACAGACAATAGAAGGAGCGTTGGGTGAAATTGATGGGGTTTGCCATGCTATTGTAGACCTAAAAGGAAAAACAGTTGAGATTAACTATGATACATCCAAAGTAGGGTTAAGTGCTCTTAAAGAAGTCATTGAAGACCAAGGATATGAAGTAAAGTAATAATAAAAATGCCAGCGGTCTATATCGCTGGCATTTTAGTTAACTCCTTTGATTAATAATAAAACGGATGAAGGGGAGGTTATAGTAGTGATATCAACAGTATTATTTGACCTAGATGGGACAATACTTGATACAAATAAGCTAATGGTAAAGTCAATGCAATTCGCTCTTAAAAAGCATTTAGACCTGAATGTACCTGATGATGAAATTCATAGTTTTTTTGGAGAGCCACTCACTACTACCATATCGAGATACACCCAAAATGAGATTCAATCTGTACTTAATACCTTTAGAAAATATGATTTGGATCACCATGATTTACTTGCAAATTTTTTTCCGGGTACCAAGGAACTGATTAGCCAGCTTCATCAACAAGGTGTTAATATTGGTATTGTTACATCAAAACATCGTTATATGGCAAGCCAATGCAACCATCTTTCTGAACTGGATGAATATATAAATACAATTGTAACATATGATGATGTAACAAACGTAAAGCCTGATCCAGAGCCAATCGTTAAAGCACTTACACAGTTAGAGGCAAATCCTTCATCCACCATAATGGTCGGTGATAGCCCTGCAGATATCCAAAGTGCAAAAAGAGCGGGTACTTATTGCGCTGCAGTTAAATGGAGCGTCTTCCCTATTAATCTAATATTACAAGAGCAGCCTGACTATATTCTCAATTTACCAAGTGATTTATTAAAAGTAATAAATCCGTAAAAAATGCGGTCATACAAAAATGACCGCATTTTTTTTCGTTATTCAGGTTTATTGTTTGCGTTTGGATCTGGTGTGTAGTTTGACTGGAATCCATTATACTTAATCAAATCCACCATTCCAGCTGTCGCATGGTGTAAATCATGGCAATGGAATAGCCAGTTTCCCGGATTATCTGCTTTAAATGCCACCACGTATTCTTCTCCCGGTTTTATATTAATCGTATCTTTGATAATGGGTGACCCTTCTATCGGCTTCCCATTTTTGCTTAATACTTGGAAGAAGTGTCCATGCAAATGCATTGGATGATCATTGCCTGCCGGTGAATTATTCACCAATTTTACTTTTACTAAATCGCCTTCTTTTACAGTAAGTCCATCAATATTCGGGAACGACTTGCCATTAATTGTCCAGACGTTCTGCATGTTATTGCCATTGAGATCCATTGTATATTCAACATCGTATTTTTGATCTAAAGTGAAATCACCATTTTTTGCGCCCCCATAATTCGCAAATGAGAACACTGGTAAAGCCTCGCTAGAATTAGATTGATCTGTGGATTCAGAAACACCCTCATACTGTATCATTGTTCTCATTCCTTCAGTACCCTTTGTATTCCCATGATCCTCTAGATACCATGTGCCGGGGTTATTCGCAACAAACTCAATATCATATCGCTCACCTGGAGCAATGGCTACTAGCTGATCTTGGATTTCCTTCGGTTCATTTAACTCCTGTCCATCAATCGCTACTACCTTATACTTGTGGCCATGGAGATGAATACTGTGAGATAGGTACCCGACATTTGCTAATCGAATTCGAACTGTTTCCCCTTCTTTTACCTTTAGCGGTTCAACAGCATCTCCGCTTTTTCCGTTAAAGGTATATAGATCGTACATTGACATGTCATGGACCATAGCTGGGCTACCGTGCATGTCGTTTGAGCTACTAGAAGCAGCACCATTGTCCATGTTGCCCATGTTGCTATGATCCATGTTGCTCATGTTACTATGGTCCATGCCACCCATGTTACTCATAGCAGCATTAGCGTCCGCAGGATTGCTAATCCATTCATCTAACATTAGCGTGTAATCCCGATCATACGTTTTTTCCTTTGGCTCTACAATTAAGGAACCATAAAGACCCATATCCATTTGAGTAACAGCTTCTTGATGGGTATGGTACATGTACGTACCAGGATGGGTTGCAGTGAATTCATACGTGAAAGATTCACCCGTCTGAACAGCATCCTGTGTTACACCTGGAATACCATCCATCGCATTAGGTACCGGAATTCCGTGCCAGTGAATAGAGACAGGAGCAGGAAGTTCATTTTTTAATGTGATATTGACCTTTTCTCCTTCTTTTACACGGATTTGAGAACCGGGCACAGAACCGTTAAATGTCCATGCCTCTACAGAAACCTTACTGTTTAATTGATGTGTTGCTTCTTTTGCTACAATCGTAAATTCATTTCCTGTTAACGTTTCAATACTAGTTGTCGAATCACCAGTTTGAATTGTTTCCGTTGTAGTCTGTGCCACATTTTCTTCCTTCTTGCTATCTACCTCAGTGTTTTGATTTGATGTACAAGCAGAAAGCACTAGAATAAGAGATGCTAATAATGCAGAATGTTTCAGCTTCATTTAAATACCTCCATGTTTTTGATTCAAAGAGGATTTTAATAAATAAATTTGCAGAAATTATGGATTTATAGATAAAAATTTATAAAAGTAAAGGAAATCTATCACATTTTATATAATTTGCAATAAATTATTCACAAATATATTTTTTATGGACAATAAAAAGGTGACATTCCTTTATAACAGAGGTTGTCACCTTTTTGATTGTTTAATAGAATAATTAAATTTTTTTCCATTTGGATGAAATTTCAATTCCCGCATCTAAAAATAAATTAAATACTGGGCATCGTCTTTCAACTTCCATCTTTAGTTTTTCAATTGCTTCTTCCGATTCATTTGTATCTATTTTTACCGTTAAACGCATTTTCTGAAAATGTGGGGTTACACCTTCTTCACCCATCAAACCTCTAGTATCAATAATCCCTGTTGTTTCAAATTCAATCCCTGAGAAAGCAAAGCCCTGTTCATTTGCAATTAATGGAATCATCACACCTTTACAACCATTTAGGGCAGCGACAACAAATTCCATAGGATTGGGGCCAACATTAGTTCCTCCCAATTCAACAGGTTCATCCATAAGAAAGGATTCAAATTCTCTAATATTATGGTTTGTTTTTACGCCTTCTTCCCATTTCCCAACAGCTGATACTTTCATTAATGTATTTGTATTATTCATTATTTGCACCTCATTCCAAGTATTCTTATAGGATTATATAACTTTTACCAACTTATGTAAAACGTTTTTTTGAATGTTCTTAATTTTTTATTTTTAGATGAAAAAATATAATAGGGGATCACCTATAAGAAACCCCTTCGGTATAGGAGCTATGAATTGTTGAAGAAAGAATAACTACCTACCGATTACGGGAAACTAGCTTTACAACGTTCATTCTTTAATAAAAGAAAAAGGAGAAAAGGAATCTTGAAAAAAACCCTTTTATCTATAGTGATAAGCGCACTAGCTGTTATATTCATTTTTATGAATTTATGGTATTCGGCAAGATTAGATAACAATAAAGTAATGAATGATATTAGAGACAATGAAGAAGTTGTTTTTGAAGAAAATATTCCTGTAATTTCTAATATTCTAGAATCAACAGGTGTTCAAAAAGGGAACGCTGCTCCGGATTTTGAATTAACTACTTTAGATGGCACATCAGTGAAACTTTCTGATTATAAGGGAAAAAAGGTTATCTTAACTTTTTGGGCCACATGGTGCCCTCCGTGTAAGGATGAAATGCCCCTTATGCAAAATTTTTATGAGAAATATAAAGAAAATGGAATTGAAATTGTGGCTGTAAACTTAACAAACTTAGATAAAGGGCAAAAGGTAATAGAAACTTTTGTTAAGAATAATCGAATCACCTTTCAAATTCCTCTTGATAAAGATGGGAGGGTAGGTGGAATTTATCAAATACTTTCTATTCCTACAAGTTATTTTATAGATTCAAGAGGGATTATCACCAATAAAGTTATCGGCCCGATGGATGAGGAAATGATGTATATCTTTACAAAAGATATACAATAAGAAAAAGGCAGTCTCAAATCTACAAGTATGATTTGAGACTGCCTTTTGTATTTCTAACGTATTACTTATTTTTAATTAATTGCACCAGCTTTGATCACTTCGTTCCAGTTCTCGCCTCCAT
>JAEWMK010000541.1 GCA_023457235.1 Bacillota bacterium | reverse complement strand
GGCTTTATGTTCCCACGAGAAACAATGCCTGTTTTCATTCAGTGGATTGGCGGCATGATCCCGTTAACTTATTTTTTAGAAATATTACGGGGGATTTTCTTAAAAGAAAGTACACTGGCCTCCTTATGGCAAGAAACCGTGATTCTTTCCGTTTTTGCCTTCCTAATCTGTTTGCTGGCAACATTGAAGTTTAAAAAGAAAATTGAGTAATAAAAGCTGTCTTTCTAATTTTTTTGAGGAAACAGTAAATAATATTGCGACCGTTTTGGCATCTTATTGGTAGAAGTGGAAACGATCGTATACGTATGATTATTTTTTTCAATCAATTCATTTACAGTAGTAAAATATTGGCGGTATTCTTTCAGCATGGATCGAATTTCTTTTACCTTTCCAACCATTTTAAAGCTGTTGTTTTGGACATAGATCTTCATCAATAGGTCTCCTTTTCACTGTCTAGCTCCAGCGCCCAGCGACTAGTGGACTTCGCCCACCTCCCTACGATAAGTCAACATCGACTCTCTTCGTTCGTCGTGTTTCCTTTATCTCAGTCGATGTGCTCCAGTCCATACGTCGCTAAACGGGCGCTTCCGCTTTTAATTTCGTATGGTAGACTTTATGATAGATTGATGAGAAGTAGAACAAGGAGTTGCAAAAATATGGAACATTTAAGAGAAAAGACATTATCATCGAAAGAAATTTATAAAGGAAATATTATTAAGGTTAGTTTGGATGAGGTCGAACTCCCTAATGGACACAAGAGTAAACGAGAAATTGTAAGGCACCCCGGAGCAGTTGCGATTATTGCGTTAACAGATGATAAAAAACTTCTATTAGTTCGCCAATATCGAAAGCCGCTGGATATGGTTATTTATGAAATTCCGGCTGGAAAACTTGAGCCGGGAGAAAAGCCTTTGGACTGCGCCCGGCGCGAATTAGAGGAAGAAACGGGTTATAAGTCGGACTCTATTAAACATATTCAATCTTTCTATACTTCACCAGGTTTCGCAGATGAAATCGTTCATGTCTACTTTACAGATAGGTTAGAAAAACTAGAAAATTCAGCAGGCTTGGATGATGACGAATTCCTGGATTTACTAGAGGTTACCCTTGAAGAGGCCGGGAAATTGATAGAAGAGAATAAAATATACGATGCTAAGACTGTTTATGCCGTTCAATATTTACAGTTGAAGCAAAGTCAGGGATTATTATGAACCAATTTTTTGTAGATCTTCATATCCATATTGGCCGGACAAAAACCGGACGTCCTGTAAAAATTACAGGGGCAAAGACCTTAACAATTGAAAATATCTTATTTGAGGCCTCTTTTATAAAAGGAATGGATATGATCGGGGTGATTGATTGTCATGTTCCTGAGGTTTTACAGGAATTAAAGATCTTAATAGAGGAAGGAAAAGTAGTTGAACAAGAAGGTGGAGGGCTTCGTTTCTCTGACGTTACGTTAATTTTAGGTTCAGAGATAGAAGTTTATGATGAGACTTGCCATGGACCCATTCATGTTCTGGCGTTCTTCCCAACTTTAGCTATTATGGAGACATTTAGTGGTTGGTTACAAGAGCGGATGAAAAATATCACACTAAGTACACAGCGCATCTATGAAACAGGGCGGAATCTTCAAGAAAAAGTGAAGCAGTTAGGGGGTCTGTTTATTCCGGCTCATGTTTTTACACCATTCAAAAGTCTATATGGTGTAGGTGTAAACGTATCGCTTACGGAAATATTAGACCCAAAATTAATTGATGCAGTGGAACTTGGACTTAGTTCCAATACCGAAATGGCCGATCAATTACTGGAACTCCATCAGTTTACGTTTTTATCAAATTCTGATGCCCATTCATTAGGGAAAATTGCTAGAGAGTACCAAGCGATTCAAATGGATCGCCCTACATTTTCTGAATTAAAGCTGGCGCTTGAAAATAAACAAGGTCGGAAAATTATAGCGAACTATGGCCTTGACCCGAGGCTCGGTAAATATCATCGAACAACATGTGCGAAATGCTTGACCCGATTAGAGGACAAGCGGGAATGCTGTCCAGCTTGCGGGCATAAAGGAATGACAAAAGGGGTATACGAACGTTTACTTGAACTAAAATTGGCACAGGAAAAAGAGCTGGGACATTTGGTAGAGAAAATAAAAATAGAAGAACGTCCTCCCTATATACATCAAGTCCCATTAGATTTCATCCCAAAGCTTGGTCCGAAAACGTTGGAAAAACTGCGTGACCATTTTGGGACAGAAATGAATATTATTCATTTTGTTCCTAAAGAAGAACTGCAAAAAATCGTAAGCCCTGTCATAGCCGAGATGATATTGCAGGCAAGAAAAGGGGAGTTATCAGTAACAGCCGGCGGCGGTGGACGATACGGAAAAGTAAGAAAAGCGTAAGCGCCTTGCTCATCGCCGTACAAACTGGAGGGGACAACGACAGCGATAAAGGAAATACGATGAACGAAGTGAATCGATGTTGACTTATCGTAGGGAGGAGACCTGAAGTTTGCTAGGCGATAGGCGCTGGAGCTAGACAATGACTAAAAATTCTCTCAAAAAATAGAGTCATAGATTCTCGGGAAACCTCATAGAATGCAGTAGAGCCAAATCAAACGTAACTAGATTTAACTTTATTCAGCAGAAGTCCCCCACTTTCACAAGTTGTGGGATGAATGCGATTTAGTTTACAACTCAGTGAGGGTGCAAACCTCTTCTGAATAAAGTTAAAGCCTCCGGCGGATGCCACGGATTTTCAGAGGTAGTTTTCGAGGCAAGCTCGAAAAAATCCGGGCGCAAATACGCCAAGGCGCATTTGATTTTCTTCGCTCTGCCTATCGTTTTTTGAGGGGGATTTAAATGAACCGCACATTAAAATCAGTCATTATGAATCATTTTCGAGAAAATTCATCGATCTATTTATTTACGACTGTCTTGTTATTAATAGGAGTCATTTTTGGGGCGATCATCGTGAACAGCTTAAGTTATTCACAAAAGGAAGACCTATATTATTACTTAAGTCGCTTCTTCGGACAAGTATCACAAGGTGAATTTGCCAATGCTTCACTAATGTTTAAACAAAGCTTTATTCACTATGCCAAGTACGTTGGGTTAATGTGGATTTTAGGCTTATCTATTATCGGTTTGCCTATCATATTAATTTTACTGTTCTTAAAAGGAATTGTCGTCGGTTTTACAGTCGGCTTCTTAGTAAATCAAATGGGCTGGTACGGATTTTTATTGTCCTTTGTTTCTGTCATGCCGCAAAATTTAATTTTAGTTCCGGGATTTATTTTTATCGCAACGGCTGCCATTTCCTTTTCAATTAGGATGATCCGGAAGCAGTTTGTTAAAAAAGTAAATGAACCAATATTCCCTTATTTTGTACGGTATTCCTTTGTTATGGCCGGCATTTTATTAATCATTAGTGTAGCCTCCTCTTTTGAAGCATATGTTTCTCCAGTTCTAATGAAAAATGTGATCGATGTTATTTATAATTAAATTATTTATAATAATTATAATGAAGGGAATAACGTAAACAGTTAATTTAGTATAATTCTAATTTGACACCCTTTTCGTATATCGACTATAATGGTAATTGAGAACGAGGGAGGGGTCTTCTATGGAATCTTCTATGGAAAAACGAATAGAAAGAATAAAAAAACAGCTGCATTCTCAAAGTTATAAATTAACACCACAACGCGAAGCAACCGTCCGGGTCTTATTAGAGCATGAAGAAGATCATCTTAGTGCTGAAGATGTTTACCTCCTCGTGAAAGAAAAATATCCTGAAATAGGATTAGCGACAGTATATCGTACGTTGGAGTTACTAACAGAATTAAAAATAGTGGATAAAATTAATTTTGGGGATGGAGTTGCCCGTTATGATTTAAGAAAAGAGGGTGCTGCCCACTTCCACCATCACTTAGTATGTATGGAATGTGGAGCTGTTGATGAAGTTCAAGAAGATTTATTAGGTGAAGTTGAAAAAATAATTGAAAAAGATTGGAATTTTAAAATTAAAGACCATCGTCTTACCTTCCATGGTGTATGTCATCGCTGCCATGGTAAAGAAGCGAAAGAAAAATACAAAAACCTTGCCTTTGAATAGAAGGCAGGTTATTTTTTTATGGTATAATATATAATTAGGGCAAGAAAAGATAAGGATGACTATAAATGACAAATCATGATAATACAAAAAAGAAAAAGAAATCCCATATTCCGTTTCGTTTGAACTTTTTATTTTTCTCAGTTTTTATCCTGTTTTCTATTGTTATTTTGAGACTGGGAGTCGTTCAAATTGTTGATGGTGAGGAATATAAAAAAGAGCTGGAACGAACAGAAAATATCATCGTTGAAAATCCCGTTCCCCGTGGGAAAATTTATGACCGCAAGTGGAGGACGGTTGTTGATAATGAACCGGTAAATGCGATTGTATATTCCCGTATGCCGGGAACTTCACATGAAGAAAGATTGGAAGTAGCAACCCAATTAGCAAAATATATTGAAATGCCTATCGCCGATATTTCAGAAAAGGATGAACGTGACTTAAAGGATTATTGGCTTATTAAGTTTACTGAAAAAGCAAAAGAAAAGTATACCGAAAAGGAATTCAAGGAGCTTAAGGATAACGAATTGTATAAATTACAGCTCGAGCGGATAACAAAAGAGGATATATCAGTCTTTACTCCGGAGGAGCTTGAAGTTTTTAAAATCAAAAGGGAATTAGACCGTGGCTATGACTTAACCTTGAATATTGTGAAGGACCATGTTTCCCAAAAGGAATTTGCGGTTGTAAGTGAGCACTTAAGTGAACTTCCTGGAATCGATATTATGACAAACTGGGATCGGAAATATAATTACGGAAATACCTTTCTAACTATCCTAGGAAATGTGACGCAAGGGCTGCCTGCTGAAAAAATAGACTATTATTTAGCACGGGATTATAGCCGGAATGATAGAATCGGGGCAAGTTAAATTGAAGAGCAATATGAAGATGTCTTACGGGGCACTAAAGAAAAAGTAAAGTATATTAAAGATAAAAGCGGTAATATCCTTGATACAGAAGTTGTGTCTGAGGGTGAGCGCGGGCAGGACCTTATTTTAACAATAGATATGGAGCTGCAAAAGAAAGTTGAACAAATTATTGAAGAGGAATTAATTAAAGCGAAAAAGACGGTTGGTAACTATTTGATGGACCGGGCTTTTGTTGTCATGATGAATCCAAAAACAGGTGAGATTTTATCATTAGCAGGGAAGCAGCTCGTAACGAAAAATGGCAAACTCGAAGTTCAAGACTTTGCAATCGGGACGATGACGAGTCAATATGAAATGGGTTCGGCTGTGAAAGGGGCAACGATCTTAACT
>JAEWMK010000540.1 GCA_023457235.1 Bacillota bacterium | reverse complement strand
CAGCCGCAGGACGCAATAGCATTGGGATTATCAATCGTGAAACCCCCGCCCATCATGTTTTGTTTGTAATCTATTTTTACTCCATCAAGCACTGGTGCATCTTCCTTATAGACTACAATTTTTAAGTTATGTTGTTCCAACAATAAATCAGCATCGGATTGTTCTTGTTCAAACCCCATTCCATATGATAACCCACTGCAGCCCCCACCTTTAACACCAATACGTAAAAACAGGTTTTCGTTGCCTTCTTCTTTCATCATTCCGAATATATGACTGGCAGCTGCCTCGGTGATCGTAAGATTCATGTGTTTATCCTCCTTTGGTTTGTGCATAATTGTCTAGTTTCGGCGCCCAGCGACTAGTAAACTTCGCCCACCTCCCTACGATAAGTCAACATCGATTCGCTTACGCTTATCGTGTTTCCTTTATCTCAGTCAATGCGCTCCAGTTTATACGTCGCTGAACGGGCGCTTACACTTTTCTTCTGATTGATAACAGTATACTAATTTCCTACTTTTAATACAAAAATGTTGCTTAATCTATAATATTATATGACATTTTGAAAAAATTGTTAGAAAGGATGTATAAACGATTATTGGATTGACCATAATGTTTCTATCCCCCGTTTCTCTAAATTTGAAAAACACGTAATTTGCCAAAAGGAAAATTACGTTGTTTTTCTTATTTTTTTGTCTATAGGGTAATTTGATGTAGTTCTTTTCACGTATATTCCTACCTTCTGAATACAATTAGTGGTACATTAGAATTATTAGATTACATCATGATGAGGGGATGAACTTGAATGGCAAATGAGTTATTAACACCTTTGTATGATAAAAAAGAAACATGTCCAAATTGTAAAACAACATTTACTACAAAGAAGATTCGTTCACGATTTATTAAACTCGACCATAGTGATACTGATTTTTGTCCCTATTATCAAGATGATAACATCAGTCCCCTTCTTTATTTCGTCAAAGTATGTCCATCCTGTGGATTTTCTTATACCGACCAATTTACTACATACTTCTATGAAGGAACTCAAGAAGCAATCCAGGAGGCCGTCTCTGACAAATGGGTGCCCCATAACTATGGTGATGAACGATCTATAAACCAGGCAATACAAACTTATAAATTAGCATTCTATTGCGCCATACTTAAGAAGGAAAAATCAATTATTATTGCGAACCTATTACTTCGTCTTACCTGGCTCTACCGGAAAATCGATGATCATAATGAGGAAAAACGTTTTACCGAACTGACATTGGAGCATTTGAATAAAGCCTATTTAGACGCTTACTATGGTAATACTGCAGATATGACAGAAATCCGTGTTTTATATTTAATCGGTGAATTAAATCGGCGTTTGGGACGTTACGACCAAGCAACCGCCCATTTTTCAAGGGTCGTTGACATGCAAAATAAAACACCCGAAAGAAAGGTTGTTAACTTAGCCAGACAACAATGGTATGCAGCAAGGGATGAAAAGCGAAAAATGCAGGACCAAGCAGAAGTTTAAAAATTATAAAGCTTCCATCAATATTCCGATTGATGGAAGCTTTATCATTGTCTAGCTCCAGCGCCTATCGCCTAGCAAACTTCAGGTCTCCTCCAGTTTGTACGGCGATGAGTAAGGCGCTTCCGCTTTTCTAATTAGAACATTGGATTTTCATCTAAATATTTATAAACATTTTCAACCAACTGATCCGGGGTTTCCCCTGAAACAAAATCACCGTTAACTAAAGCAAACAATGTATGGGCACATTTCCCGCAATAGCTTAGGCATCCATATTCAATGACATCGAGATTCGGATCCTTCTCCAATACTTCTCTAGCCTTTTGAGCTCCACTTGCAAGGTTGCTGACACAAAATTCAATAAGTGGGTTAATCATATTACGACCTCTTTCACAATTAATCTACATTTAGTACGGTTTATATCCCAGTTTCTCCAATTCTGCAAAAATTGTTTTCAGCTGCGGGTTTCCTTCCCCAACAAGTAAACCATTTATCACAACAGCCGGATAAAAAATATCCTCGTTTTGAATAGATTCGACATATGGATCATTTTCTAACGGCGGCTGTTCAATATCTATATAATCAATCATTAGTGGCTGGTTAGGGTACTTCCTCGTTAAGGCTGCTTTAAGCCATTCAAACGTTTCCTTTGAAGAAGGAGAATGGAGACAGCTCGGACAAGGATGTTCACTCCCGTAAACTTTTATTTGCACATTTTGTTGACTCATACTAACTCCCCCTTGAATTTTATTTTACTAAACCCCAAGTTGTTTGAATAGCTTTTTAAATTACCAACAATTATAATAGGAAGGTAAGAAAGGAGTCGATTATAATGAGTGAAAACAATACAATAATTCAGCAAGTTGAAGAAGTATTAAACAAATTGCGTCCATTTTTACAACGTGATGGCGGTGACTGTGAATTAGTAGATGTAGAAGATGGAATTGTTAAATTACGCCTAATGGGTGCTTGCGGTAGCTGCCCAAGTTCTACGATCACATTAAAGGCTGGAATCGAACGCGCTCTTGTTGAGGAAGTTCCAGGCATTGTTGAAGTAGAGCAAGTTTTTTAAATAGAAAAGCGGAAGCGCCCGTTTAGCGACGTATAAACTGGAGCACATCGACTGAGATAAAGGAAACACGAAGAGCGAATGCGATTCGATGTTGACTTATCGTAGGGAGGTGGGCGAAGTTTACTAGTCGCTGGGCGCTGAAGCTAGACATTGAAATGCAACTCCAAAAGAAAAAGCTGTCATTTGACAGCTTTTTCTTTTTTTTCTATAGACAAACCAGATTGGTCTACTTTCAAGGTCTCAATTCTTGCAGTTGGGAACTTTTCTTGAAGGTGCTTCTGTATAGATTCACCTTTGCCCTTTGGTGCAAAGCAAATAATGGTCGGGCCTGCCCCACTAAGCGCTACACCATAGGCGCCCAATTCATCCGCCATTGAAAATACCATTCCGAGCTCCGGTATGAGTTCACCGCGATATGGCTGGTGGAATAAATCTTTCGCCATCATTTTCCCTGCCAGCTCCCAATTGGATGTTAACAATGCAGCTACAAGCACATTACTAATACCACTTGCGAGGACAGCAGTTTTAAACTCCATTGTTTCCGGGAGTACACTCCGTGCTTTTTTAGTCTCTAGTTCATAGGCTGGAATATAGACAACCATATCAATATCAGGGAAGCCGGCATGAACCATATCTGTTCCATCTTCCCGATGGCTGCCGATGATAAGACCACCATATAATGATGCTGCAACATTATCCAAATGCCCTTCGATATTGCTTGCCCTTCTTAACTTTTCTTCAGCAGACAAATCAAGATTCAGGATTTGGTTTGCAAGTTCAATTGCGGCAACAATGGCTGCTGCACTGCTGCCGAGACCTCTTGATAGTGGAATATCGCTCGTAACTTCAACTCTGTATGGTGGAAGCTCAAAGCTATAATCATCCGCCACGGACTTAGCAACCTTATACATTAAATTTTCTGTTCCTTTAGGAAGTCCTGTAAGTTCTTCTGACTTCGAAACGAATTCCCATTCATCACTAGGTGTTACATCTAAAACTAAATAACGATTTACAGCCATGCCAACTGAGTCAAAGCCAGGCCCTAGATTAGCAGTACTGCCAGGAGTAGTTATTCTAAAAGCCTTATTATTCACCATTAAGTTACAGCTCCTTGGATATGTTCATAAGATAGTTTTTACGTCGTGTTATCGGCATTAAAGTACTTCTTCCCCTTCAACTCGATAGCTGCTCTTTACACCACGGACAACTTCTAATGTATTTAGTCTTTCCATAATTTCATTATAAGCTCGCTTATTTGCGTGATGTGTGATGATAACAATTTCTGCTAAACCTTTCGTTTTTAAAGGTAATTGCAAAATTTTCTCAAAACTAACATTATAGCTTGAAAATAATGATGTGATAGCTGCAAAAGCCCCTGGGCGATCCTGCACGTGGATACGCAAGAAATATTTCGATAAAATTTCTTCATCAGATTTCAGGCTCTTTGTAAATTGTGGTGCAACATATTTGCTCCCATTTACACCTAAAAGCATATTCTTCATTACTTCAACAAGATCCGATACTATCGAAGTAGCGGTTGGAAATCTACCTGCACCTGGTCCGTAGAACATCGTTTCACCAACGGCTTCACCGCAAACATAAACAGCATTATAGACATCATTAACAGTTGCGAGCGGATGATTATTAGGCAATAATGTCGGCTGAACACTGACCTCAACCTTATCCTCTTCACGATCAGCAATACCAATTAATTTCATTGTATAGCCGAGACGTTTACTATAATCTAAATCTTCTTCTGTTATGCTTGAAATACCGCTGACTTTTACGTCATCCAAGTCGATTTGCATTGAAAATCCTAATGTTGCGAGAATCGCCATTTTCCTTGCTGCATCCAGACCTTCAACGTCTGCTGTTGGATCTGATTCTGCATAGCCTAACTCCTGAGCCTCTTTTAATACTTCACCGTACGGACGACCTTCCTGTGACATTTTAGTAAGGATGTAGTTGGTTGTTCCATTTACAATCCCCATCATTTTCGTAATCCGGTCTGATGCAAGGCCATCTACTAAACTACGAATTATCGGAATTCCGCCTGCAACACTAGCTTCAAAAAATAAGTCGCAGCCATTTTCAGAAGCAATTTGTAATAGCTCTGCCCCGTATACCGCCATTAAATCTTTGTTAGCTGTCACTACATGTTTTTTATTTTGTAGTGCTTTAACCACGTAGTTTCTAGTATCTTCAATACCACCCATTACTTCAACAACAATATCGATATTCGGATTTTCAATTACTTCATTTGGATCTGTTGTTAATTTAGATGGATCAATTTCAATATCACGCTGTTTATCCAAATTTTTTACTACAATTTTAGTAATTTCAACCGGACATCCGATTTGATGAATTAATTTATCTTGATGACGCTCAACGATTTGAACAACACCGCTTCCTACAGTTCCTAACCCTAGCAATCCGATAGAAATTGATTTAATCATATTATCTTCACCCTTCCTACATGTCTACACACAAGATACATCTGTTTTTGTCATACGGACATTATAGATGTAATTACCTTTCAATACAAGTACTTTTATAATATTAACATAATTCAATCAACCTTTTATACTCTGAAGCCATTCTATTTCAGGAATTTTAAATAATGTACTTAAAAATCGTTCATAGTCCTCTGCTTGATCTACTACTCTAAAAAATTGTTTTTCATATTTCATTTTTTGTTTTTCTGAAGATGCCGAATAATATCCTTCAACTGCCTCAAAATAAGTAAGTGGAAACAACAGCCTGCCAAATAATAATCGACTGCTTACTGTTGATAATGGCGTAATTCGCTCGTATTGATTTAAAAAGTTCCTTATTTCCTGCATGTCTGTACCGGTTACGTACTTGGATCGAATCCATTCTGCAAGATCACGTGTCGGATGATCAAATATCAGATCCGTTGGGAAAATAACTCTATCTGAATCAGTTTGCGGTTTATATTTCACATAACAAATCGTACCTATTTGTGCTTCCTTGCGGTTGTCCTCCCACATACAGTCGGCAACATATTGTATCGCATTTTCAGATACACCAAGATAGTACGGAAAGGTTTCAAAAAATAATTTTTCAAAACGATTTTCCGGGAGTCCATGAATCCTTTGGGCCCACCATTCTTCCAACTGATCAAGGCGGTTTTCCCACATTGTTTTCCAAAGGCCTAGACGTGTCGCCGTTTGCGGTGGATATGGATAATAACGCCCCAGATTATGAAACCTAGCCAAATCCTCTCCATCACTGAGAAGTTTTCTTTGATTTATATTAGGAATCTTAAATAGAGCAATGCTTTCACCATTAATAAAACCGATCAACTCTTGTGTAACAGTCAGGACAAAATGCGCCATTCTATCTTCTTTTTGAAATTGCAAATAATCGCTCATTTGCTTCAGTTCCAATAATTCTTCCCGTTCTATTTGGGGAATCGGAACGATAACATACAAACTGCGATTTTCGTAAAAAGCTTGAAAGTTTCTATACTTAAAAAATCCCGAGTTATTCAATCGATATTGTTCATATAGATCTCTTTCGATCAATTCCAAGCACCCCTTTCTGATACTTATTAATATGTATGTAGGCTTACCCATAAGTATAAATTGTTGTTTGTTGGAAAAATTAAGAAATATATAATGAACATAAAAAGCAAAACGAACGTATATTATGATAAGAAAAGGTGAAAAACGAAATGAAGGATGAAAAACACATGGACCCTATTGAAAAACGAGCAAGGGAGCTTTTAAAGGAACGCGGAGTCGAACTTAAAGATATCGCCGATTTAGTATATTATTTACAAAATAAGTACCACGAGGATTTAAAAATAGAAGAGTGCCTAGCGAACATCGAGCGTGTATTGTCAAAACGCGAGGTTCAAAATGCGATCATTACAGGAATCGAATTGGATATATTGGCAGAAAAGAAGCTAATCTCAGAGCCGTTATTAACTACATTATTAAATGATGAAGGTTTATACGGGGTAGACGAAATCATTGCATTTTCCATTATTAATGTCTATGGGTCAATCGGATTTACGAACTATGGATACATTGATAAGCAGAAGCCGGGAATATTAGAAAAAATTAACGAGCACCATGAGGGTGTCTGTAATACATTTTTAGATGACATTGTTGGAGCCATTGCGGCGGCGGCCTCAAGCCGGTTAGCGCACCGGGCTAAAAATGTTGAATAAATAGAAAAGCGTAAGCGCCCGTTTAGCGACGTATAAACTGGAGCCCATCGACTGAGATAAAGGAAACACGATTTGCAATAGCAAATCGATGTTGACTTATCGTAGGGAGGTGGGCGAAGTTTACGAGTCGCTGGGCGCTGAAGCTGGACAACTTCCTAAATTTTATCAATCCACTCGGATAAAGAATCCACTACATAGGTTGGCTGTGTCTCATATTCAGCCAATTTTTCTTTTGACGTCACCCCTGTATGGACAAGCAATGTATCTATACCTGCACTCATACCGGCGGCAATATCGGTATCGTAATTATCACCGACCATTAAAGTTTCTTCCTTATTTGCATCGAGGACACGGAGAGCTTGCTCCATAATAATCGATTCAGGTTTACCGATAAAGATCGGCTTTACTCCGGTAGACACAGAAAAAACAGAGGTTAAAGCACCATTGCCAGGTAGTAATCCTCTTTCAGTTGGAATCGCGATATCGGCATTCGTAGACAAAAATGCAGCTCCATTTCTAATCCCCAAGCAACCTTTTGCCAATTTTTCATAGTTAAGATCCCTGTCAATTCCAACGACAACGTAATCTGGATTTTCTTCAACAAAGGTGAACTGTTTTTCCTCAAGGGCATGCTGCAGGCCTTCCTCACCAATCATATAAATAGTGGCATCTTTCTTTTGATCTACAATGTAATTAGCAGCAGCCATACTAGATGTAAAAACGAGCTCAGGTGCTGCAGGAATATCAAAGGATACCAATTTTTCGGCTATTTGGTCTGGTCGCCTTGATGAATTATTCGTTACGAACAAATAAGGTATATTCTTTTTTTGTATCGCTTTAACAAAATGTACAGCTTCTTCGATCCGTTCTGTTCCACGGTACATGGTGCCATCAAGGTCAATTAAATAAGCATTATACTTCTTCAAAAAATCACTCCTAACACAAATTATTATATAATGTTTGAATACAAAAGCAAAAAGAGACTGTCCCAAAGGTATCCATATCTGCTGGACACTCTTAAGACAGCCTCTTTATTATTTCTTAATATGATATTGACAAGCTCCATCGCCATCACTTAAACATGCATGTCTGACAATTTTGTCAGTGCCAAGAACTTCTTTAAATAATTCAAGCTCACGATGGCATGCAGATTGATATTTATTGGCAACTAAAGCTATTGGACAATTATGCTCGGACATTTCAAAACTTCCATCTTCATTTTGTTCGAAATTAGCCATATAGCCGTTGTCATTTTGAATTTGAGTAAGAGTTTGAAGTCTTTCTTCCAATGATTTACCTTCCATCCGCTTCATAAGGGTCTCTTTCATCCGATCCTTACGTCGTTCAAACAGTTGATCAACCATTTCTTGTCCGTTTAATTCTTCAATATCAGCGATGAATTCTAGAATGATATTTTTATAGTTTCGTGGGAATAGTTCTTCCCCAGCCTCTGAATGTTGATAAATGTTAAGAGGACGTCCCATTGCTTGTCGAACAAGAATAGTTTCAACATAGCGGTCCTTTTCTAGCGTATTTAAATGTCTCCGAACAGCCATCTCAGTAATTTGTAATTGATTAGCCATTTCAGTAACTGTCATACGTTTGTTCAATTTTAACATTGTTAAAATTTCATCTCTTGTTGAAGACGTATTACTAGTCATTATAGTTCACCACCCTTGCATCCATTATAGCTTACTTTTCAACATTTTTAAACTTCTATATTTATATTATATTGAATACTTTGTTAACATTTTTATTGTATCAAATATGCCTTGGCATATTTGTGCCCAGATTTTTTCGAGCTTGCTCGAAAAACTACCTTTGAAAATCTGAGGCATCCACCGGAGGTTTAACGTAATTCAGTATGACTTTTACTGAATAACGTTAAAGGCATTTATTGGTCCTAATTCATTTTCAAGGTAGCTGCGGACTTGATTAGGAAATTGTTCAATTTTCACAATGTTTTCTTTTAAGCTCTGTAAAATTTGATCATGATCAATATCTAAATAATTTTGAATCAGAATTTTGCGAAAAGCAACGACTGCTTTTAATGGAACTTCATCCTCGGCTTTCACTACTTTTTCATCTAATAAAATATCAATGATATCCTCATAGCTACCTGGATCTCTCATAATAAATCCATCGATTAATGTATTACCAACATCTAAAATTGATTCAATTAAAATATGCACAACACGCTCAAGGGCAAGCTTATCAAGTGGGCCATCCCAATTTGAATTACCCTTCAAAATATTAATATTTTTTTCAATATGCTGCAATAACTGTTCAAGAAATTCACGATCTACAAAATACACCTTCATACACCTCTTAATATTAATTGATTTATTATATTTTTTATGTTAAAAAGATCACTATTTCACTTCGAAATTTAACAAGTTATGACTTTTACAGTGATACAACCTTTTTCATTTCGTCAGGCTTGGCATAGTAGAATCCTTGGACTAAATCGACTTTGTTTTTCGTTAGAACTAAGGCCTCTTCTTCCGTTTCAATTCCTTCCGCAACAACAAGTGAGCGCATTTCTCTGGCGATGAGTAATAAACCTTTTAACATCGATTCTTTAACAGTATTCTTATCAATATTTTCAATTACGGAACGGTCAATTTTGATTATGTCCGGCATGATTGTTGATATAGTGTGCAAGCTTGCATAACCAGCCCCTGTGTCGTCTACGGCAAATCTGAAGCCTTTTTCACGGAGTAAATGAATAGTTGAACATATATCTTTAAATTCATCGATGGATTCCCGTTCCGTCACTTCGAAAATGATTTGCCCCGGGTCCACTAATGGATATTTAGCAAGCAGGGCCGAAATATCTTTTACAAGGCGCAGGTAACCGATTGTCATTGGAGTTAGGTTTATAAAGATTCGCATCCTACAACCTAAATCATTAATTTGCTTAAAGGCTTTTTCAAGTACTAAAAGCTCAAGCTCATATAGCATATTCGTCTGCCGTGCTACAGTAAATAAATGCAACGGGTTTTCATATGGTGTATTCTTAGGGCCCCTTGTCAGCATTTCATAAGCATAAACTTGACCATTTGAAGCATCTAAAATAGGTTGTGCCAATAATTTTATGTTTTTCTGATTTAATATTTTTCTAATCTCATAAAGGATATCGTTATACTTAGATTGAAGACGTTTTTCAGCAACCGCATTCGCCTGCTGGTAGGCACGGTGAATAGCCTCTTTTGTATTATTTATATCCTTTTCAACGACCATATAACCAATTTGAAAATCCAGATTTACTCCGATTTTTTGTCTAACTGTAAAAACGATGTCCTCTATATAATCCTCTATATTGAAGAGAGAATCAACCTCTTCGTTAATTTTAACAAGGATCGCCACTTCTTCACTATTGTTTTGATACAATGACAGGATCATTTTATCAGGCAGCTTTTCCTTCACAGCAACTTGAAAGGAATGCTTTAAATTTCCTAATTGCCCCTTCATTGTATTTCCATTCTTTAAATGAAATAATATTAATACGACCTGTTTTCCGTTTTGAAACGCTTTCTTTACTAAAGACGTTTTAGGGTCACGAATTGAAAAGGAAGGTGGAAAAAACCGTAAAAACTTATTGGGATAGAAAAGCTTTTCTATCTTTCGTATTTTTGTATAAATACTTTTGAGTTGATTTGGCACGTTAGTACACCTTATTTCTCGTAATGTATTTTTATTTTAACACAATTTTCGACAAGGGATAGTTGTTGTTGTAAAATAAAGCACAGTAAGCTAAGAATGAAAATGGAGGGGATTATCATTACAGATTTTTTCTATCTATACGATGATACTGAAGAAACTAAAACGCGATTTATAAGTTTTATGGGATCTAAACAACGATTCGATTTGGCTGTCATTCAAACAGGTCGTTTTTACGGAAAAAATATAGTTCTTGATATTCAAAGCCATCGTTTTGCGATTATCGGGAAGGATGATTTGGACGAACCGGGGTATCTTGAACATATTTACAATTTAGACGAAGAGGATGCAGCTGAGCTTCATCATTTTCTAAAGCAAATCACTTCAGTATAACTAGATCAGTAAATTGGATTAAGTTTCACCACATGAAACCATCTACTATAGACCATTCTATCTATAGGAGGTGGTTTCTTTGGGTTTTTGGAAGAAAAAAGGTACAGAACGTGAGCAATATACGGATTTTTCTAATGTTGAAACGATGAGGAACTTTTTGACTGCCGAAGAATTTCCGGATGGGTCCTATGGTAGTCCAATTAGGCAGGATGAACCGGTAGAACTGAAAAGTACCCCTTGGGAAGAAGGACAGCGCAGATACAGCGCTTTCAATTATGAATTCAAATCAAAGCATCAAGATTCACCAAGGCAATATCCCGGTGCCCATCCGGTACATGATGACCCTGATACAGATCATGAGTTGCCTTATACGTCACCATAGAATGTATGAACAAGTTGTAGAGTGGTATTCCACAAGCCGAATACCGCTCCCAATTGTGATCGGACAAGACAAATTTAGTGCAGAATAACAAGCCTCTAAGCTAACCCGAATGAACATCTGGGTATTTCAGGAAGTGAGACTACATTCGAGTCTTAACGCTTAGAGGCTTGTGGTTTGTAGAAAATCACTATTTTTTCACGTTGTCCGATCAAGATCGGTCGCAATATCCGACTTATGAAATACATTAAATTTATATGTGTAACTATGACTTCTTAACTTTTTTTATAACAAAATACGCGCAACCAAAATTGCAGTATTCATAAAGATACTCTGACAGTGTACTAATTTTTGTATCAGGGGCTGCCTTTTGATTGGAATCATCAAAAAATCCTTTTAAACGCAATTGATTATAGCCCCAATCGCCAACAATATAATCATATTTATTTAAAATATCACTGTAACGCTCTTTGATCGCGTCTTCATTAAAACCATTCCGGTAATCCTCAACAAGCTCATATTGTACCCCATTGATTAACATCCTTTCACCCCTTATTCCTCATATTACCATATCTCAGGCTAAATTTTCTTTATTTTCAGCATTTTTGATAGCCGCTTCAACCTGCTCATCTGCATGATAAGATGACCTTACAAGCGGTCCGGCCTCACAATGCTTGAAGCCCTTTTCAAAAGCAATTTTTTTCAATTCAGCAAATTCATCCGGATGATAATATTTTTCTACCGGCAGATGCTTTTTCGTTGGCTGTAAGTATTGACCTATTGTCAAAATATCAACATCATGTGCCCGTAAATCCGTCATGGCCTCGATGATTTCTTCCGTTGTTTCCCCTAATCCGACCATTATGCTCGATTTAGTTGGAACACCCGGTAGAAATTGTTTGGCATTATAAAGGAATTGCAGAGACCGGTCATATTTCGCTTTCGAACGAACTCGATCAGAAAGTCTTTGAACCGTTTCAATATTATGGTTTAAAATATCCGGCTTGGCATCCATTAAAAGCTTTAAGCTCTCTGTATTCCCACCTAAATCTGACGGCAAAACTTCGATTGATGTTAATGGCGAATTTTTTCGTATTTCCCTAATGGTTTCAGCAAAAATGAATGCACCGCCGTCATTTAAATCATCACGGGCAACGGCTGTGATGACAACATGCTTCAAATTCATCGCTTTTACTGATTCAGCAACCCTTTTTGGTTCTTCCAAGTCCGTTTCTGTTGGAAGACCTGTTTTAACTGCACAGAATCGACATGCTCTTGTGCACACATCACCAAGGATCATGAAAGTCGCTGTTCTTCTTTGGCCCCAGCATTCGTGGATATTCGGGCATTTTGCCTCTTCACAAACTGTATGTAATTCTTTATTCCGCATTAACTTTTTTAATTCTGTATAATTTTCATTTGTATTTAACTTAATTTTTAGCCATTCAGGTTTTCTATTAGGAACATGATTATCTTTCACTTACATCACTCCAAATGATAGATTGTATAGTGTTCAATTTACCATAATGCACTCACCTTTTCTACTTTTCGATTATTTGACTCCATTTTCCACCTATTAATTTTTTGTTTTTTTGCAAACTATAAATAGTAATTCATTTGTGAAAGGGGAATTTGACGTTGTGAAGCGGACTGTTATTTTTATACTCTTTCTTTTATTTTGCCTGAGTATAGATCCAGACCTTACAAAAGCAAATACACAAAAGAAACCCGACGATATTTATAACGAAAGATTGGCCTTATATAGAAAGGTAGAAGCCGTCACGCAAATACCTTGGTACTACTTAGGTGCCATCGATCAATATGAACGGAGTACTCGGCGTGCACGTAAGGATATCCCTAAGGAACAAGGGGTAATTGGCATTTATTTTTCTCCACGACAATGGGCCGGTCCACTTAATCCGGAATTAAATGATACGAACGCAAAGACAATTCAGTTTTTCGGAGGAGTTGGTTTAGACGGAAATGATGATGGATTAGCTGACCGAAATAATGATGAGGATGTTTTATTTACATTTGCAAATTATATTGCTAACTTTGGCTTTGATAAAAAGAATATAAAAATTGCACTTTGGGAGTATTACAAACGAGACAAAGCTGTCGGCATTATCATAAACAATGCTCTTTTATTTGAAAAATACGGGTTAGACATTGTTGACAAACATG
>JAEWMK010000539.1 GCA_023457235.1 Bacillota bacterium | reverse complement strand
GCCCAACCTGTCACAATGTAGGCAGAGTGTATTCCCCAGAGCAGGTTACCCACCAACTGGAAAGAGCGCTCTGGGAATACAAAGGAATAGACCATGAAGCGGTTTGGGTTGAAGTCCCCGCGCAGGTATTGGAGCTTTTCAAAGCAAACGCGAACATAAAGCTGAAGCAGCTTGAAGAAACTTTAGGCTATAAAATTTTGTTGACAGGCACAGACCGATTAATCGATAATTTTGAAATCAGACATCTCGGTGCCGAAAGTGAGATCATGTCTAGAATATCTAAATAAAACCGATACTAATTGTAATTGACAATTTTTAATGAATTATGATATGATTTTCATTGTGTTTAATGTAGCGCACCACTGCTACAACCGCACAGAACAGGTTTTAAAACTATGTAAAATGGTACCTGGGATGGCGAGTCTTAGTATAAGAGGAGGTGCAGAGAATGTACGCAATTATCGAAACAGGCGGTAAACAAGTTAAAGTTGAAGAAGGACAAGCAATCTACATCGAAAAGCTTAACGTTGAAGCTGGTGAGACTGTAACTTTTGACAAAGTGTTAATGGTAGGTGGCGAAAACGTAAAAGTTGGAAGCCCAACTGTAGAAGGTGCTACTGTAACAGGTAAAGTTGAAAAACAAGGTCGCGCTAAGAAAATTATCGTTTTCAAGTATAAGTCTAAGAAAAACTACAAGCGTAAGCAAGGTCATCGTCAACCTTACACTAAAGTTATTATCGAAAAAATTAACGGTTAATAGGTTGATTGAATGATTAAAGTTATCATTACGAGGCATGCAGACCATTCAATTGAGTCGTTTGAAATAAGCGGCCATGCGGAATCCGGCCCATATGGACATGATTTAGTATGTGCAGCCGTATCAGCTGTTTCATTCGGAGCAGTCAATGCGGTATACGGTTTATGTCAGACGAAACTTGAAATTGAACAAGGTAAAAAAGGCGGCTTTCTCCGCTGCGCTGTTCCTGATCATCTTGATCAAGACACCAATGAGAAAGTACAACTATTACTTGAAGGTATGCTCGTATCCTTAAAAACGATTGAAAATGATTATGGCAAATACATTCAAATCACTGACAAGTAGGAGGTGAAAATTGATGTTAAGATTAGATCTTCAGTTTTTCGCATCTAAAAAAGGGGTAGGTAGTACTAAGAACGGTCGTGACTCTATCTCTAAGCGTCTAGGCGCTAAGCGTGCTGATGGCCAATTTGTTAACGGTGGAGAAATCCTTTACCGTCAACGTGGTACAAAAATCTACCCAGGAAATAACGTGGGTCGTGGTGGTGACGACACATTGTTCGCTAAAACAGCTGGTGTAGTACGTTACGAGCGTGTTGGTCGTGACAAGAAGCAAGTAAGTGTATACCCAGTAGCTCAATAGTATCAGTTATATCTTACCCGAGAAGAAAAGGCTCTAACCAGATATGGTTGGAGCCTTTTGAATTATTGGAAGCCCTATAAGATAAAATAGAGAATATTTATAAACAGGTTATCCATAGAGTGAAATATTTGGTATAATTCTTACATCAAAACTTATAGGGGTAAAAATATGGGAAAAGAATGGAATGCAGTTGAAATTTTGAGGCATTCACGTCATGATTGGTTAAATAAGCTACAACTAATCAAAGGTAATCTTGCTTTAGAACGTTTAGATCGTGTTAATGAAATTATAGAAGAAATTATTATGGATACGAAAAATGAATCCAAACTAACGAATTTAAAAGCACCTCAACTTGCAGCATTATTGATGTTGTTCAATTGGGAGGAGCAACATTTTTTTCTTGAGTTCGAAGTTTTAGGTGATGAGCGAAACCTATCCAATCACGATCATGATATAACAGCATGGTGCTTTGCGTTATTAAATAAAATTAACAATGTTATTAAACCATTTGCAGAAAATCATCTAATTCTTTCAATCCAATTATCTGATCAGGAAGTTCGTTTCATTTTCGATTTTAGAGGAATAATAGAAGATAAACGTAAAATTTCAAACTATCTGGAAGAACGAAAGAATGGTGCTTTGATTCAAGTAGTAGAGTATGAAGTACATAATGAGGAAATGGTAGTAGTAACAGCTTTAGCTTTAGATTGAGAGGTGACAACAATGTTCGTAGATTATGTCAAAGTATATGTTAAAGGCGGAGACGGTGGGAATGGTATGGTTGCCTACCGTCGTGAGAAATATGTTCCAAAAGGTGGTCCTGCAGGGGGCGATGGTGGTAATGGAGCAGATGTTGTTTTTGAAGTAGATGAAGGCTTGCGTACGCTGATGGATTTTCGCTATCAGCGGCATTTTAAGGCAGATCGTGGTGAACATGGGATGTCGAAAAGTATGCATGGAAAAAATGCTCAGCCGATGGTTGTTAAGGTCCCTCCAGGCACCGTTGTCAGGGATGTAGCTACAAATGAAAAGATAGCGGATTTAACGATCAACGGTCAAAGGGCCGTAATTGCCAAAGGTGGCCGTGGTGGTCGTGGCAATACTCGTTTTGCAACGCCGGCAAATCCAGCTCCGGAAATTGCGGAAAATGGGGAACCGGGTCAAGAACGGGATGTAATACTTGAATTAAAAGTGCTTGCTGATGTCGGTTTAGTCGGATTTCCAAGCGTCGGGAAATCAACGCTTCTTTCCGTTGTTTCAGCTGCAAAGCCTAAAATTGCAGAATATCACTTTACAACGATCGTGCCAAACCTTGGAGTTGTCGAGACAGAGGATGGCCGTAGCTTCGTGATGGCCGATTTGCCCGGGTTAATTGAAGGTGCACACCAAGGTGTTGGATTAGGGCATCAATTTTTGCGGCATATAGAAAGAACAAGGGTTATTGTTCATGTTATTGATATGTCAGCTATGGAAGGCCGTGACCCTTATACTGATTATGTCACAATTAATGAGGAGTTAAGGCAGTATAATTTGCGCTTAACAGAAAGACCTCAGATCATTGTTGCAAATAAAATGGACATCCCTGGTTCTGAAGAAAACTTAGAAAAATTTAAAGAACAGCTGGAAAAGGATTTACCAATTTTCCCAATTTCCGCTGTAACAAGACAAGGTTTAAGGGACCTGCTCTTTAAAATAGCAGACCTATTAGAGACAACACCTGAGTTTCCATTGGAAGAACAAGAGGTTGAGGAAACACACATTTTATATAAACATGAAGCACAAGAAATACCGTTTGAAATTACAAGAGATGATGATGGTGCATTCGTGATATCGGGTCCGCATATTGAGAAAATGTTTAAGATGACTAATTTTTCACGAGATGAATCGATCCGTCGTTTTGCCCGTCAGATGAGGGGACTTGGAGTTGATGAAGCTCTGAGGGAACGCGGGGCAAAAAATGGGGATATCGTAAGGCTGTTGGAATTTGAATTTGAATTTATAGAATAGTCTTGGAAAAGACTGCTTTTAACAGGCAGTCTTTTTCTATAATTGTCGAGGGGTTACCGGTGAAAACTAATAAAGATAATATGGAACAAAGCTACTTTTTAATTCGGGAAGACTTTTTACCTGAGGCTATGAAAAAAACTTTAGAAGCAAAGGCCCTTATTGAAAGAGGAAAGGCAGATTCCGTTGCGGATGCTGTCCAAATGGTGGGCTTGAGCCGAAGTGCTTTTTATAAATATCGAGATGGGGTTTTTCCATTTCATACGATTGTAAAGGAACGGATTATCACGCTTTTTTTTCACCTCGAAGACCGCTCCGGTACGTTATCGCAAATGCTGGCAATGGTTGCTGATGCTGGCTGCAATGTATTAACGATCAATCAAAATATTCCCCTTCAAGGGAAAGCAAATGTTACACTATCTTTAAATACTTCTGGGATAAAGGAAGATATTAATGTCTTAATTCAAAGTTTAAAAGGGCTGGAATTTGTGGAAAAGGTTGAGATTCTAGGCTCTGGTGCTTAACTTCATTAAGGTTATAAGGGGAGAGAAACGACGTGTCTACAAAAGTTGGCTATCTTGGTCCAAAGGGGACTTTTACAAAAATTGCTGTTAATGAATTATTTCCTGCTGAAGAAAAGATTCCATATGAAACCATTCCGGCAAGTATCGATGCTGTCACAAAAGGTGATGTAGAATATGCAGTTGTACCACTTGAAAACGCGATTGAAGGGTCGGTCAATATCACGGTTGATTATTTAATCCATGAACAAAACCTGCCGATTGTGGGTGAAATTGTGGTTCCGATTCGCCAGCATCTTATGGTGCATCCACAAAACAAAGAAAAGTGGGAAGATGTAACATCTGTTCTTTCCCATTCACATGCTATTGCCCAATGTCATAAATTTTTACATACTACAATGCCTAATGTGGACCTTCAATATGTAAAATCAACAGGGGCTGCAGCGGAGTATGTTCATGAGCATCCGGAAGAATGCATTGCAGCGATTGGCAATGAATTAGCTGCAAAGGAATATGGCTTGGACATTGTTAAGAAAGATATCCATGATTATGATAACAACCACACTCGATTTGTTATACTACATAAAAACGAGGTCGAACTCAGCACTGAACATCGATATTATGGCGGAGACCGCACATCGCTAATGATTACACTGCCATTAGATTACTCTGGGGCATTGCATCAGGTATTGTCAGCATTTGCTTGGCGTAAATTAAATTTATCTAAAATTGAATCACGTCCAACAAAAACAGGACTTGGCAATTACTTTTTCCTTATTGACGTTGAAATGAAGATGGATGAGGTATTAATCCCTGGAGTTGTGGCAGAGCTCGAAGCGCTTGATTGTTCAGTACGGGTATTAGGAAGCTATCCATATTATTTTATCGGTAAAGAACAAAGCACTGTCCAAAAATAACAAAATGCGACTTCAATTGGAAGTCGCATTTCTTACTATAAAACCGGAATCAATAAGTTTTTTCACAGCTTGATCAAGCTGTCTTTCATTGTCCGCTTCAATGGTATGGTAATGGGGTCCACCTGTAAGCTGCAATAAAAGCGGTGCTTTCGTTTCTTTTACTTTTTCATAAAACTGATCAACCTCACTTCGATTGCTTACACCGATCGGTGCCGTTAAATTTCCATAGAGTGGATGTTCAACCTTGACATCCTTGACGGTTACCCCACAATCAACAATTAAATAAAGCTCATCTTTCGTTTGCTCAGGATTATGGGTGCTGATGATCACTCGCGAAGGACGACTGTACTGTTGTTCTTTTAAATAAATATAGCCTTGGGATGTCGCAATGATTGGTTCATTTCGGGCTTTAAGTAATGTTATATCTTGGCTGATCACCTGCCGGCTTACGTTTACTTTTTCAGCGATATAGCTTCCCGTTAGTGGCTTGTCACTTTGCTTCAACCAACCCAGGATCAGATTTCGCCTCTCTTCTCCAAGGATTTTTTTTCCATCAGTCATGAATTTCGCCCCCTTATAGATCGTTAAAATACTTTTTGAGAAATTTTTGAAAAATATCGATCGTTTCTTCGATTTCAGCATCAGTTGTTAATTTTCCAAGCGATAGACGAATAAATTGTTTTGCTTCTTCGTTGGACTTTCCAATCGCAAGAAGGGTTTTTGAAGGTTTTTGCATGCCAACTGAGCAGGCACTGCCCGTTGAAATCGCTACACCGTAACGGTTGCACTCAAGCATGATATATTGACCTTCAATTCCAGCTACAGATAGTCCAATAATATGCTCCAAACGATTACTGCTTGGTCCTACTTCAGATATTTTCCAGGCGTCCCCTTGAATACCGTTAACAAGCTTTCTTCGTAAACCTTGAAATCTTTCCTGTTCCATGTCCATAATTGGAAAAACTTCCTCAGCAGCTGTAATGAAAGCTGCAATCCCTGGGACGTTAACCGTTCCGGGCCTAAATCCGTTTTCGTGTGTTGTTCCCGGAATGACAGGCTTCCACGTTCTAGATGGGTTAATATAGCAAGCTCCAACCCCTTTGGGACCGTATATTTTATGGCTGGATACTGAGATGCTGTCTAGATTTGCTTTTTTTACATCTATCTCAATCTTACCAAATGTTTGGACACAATCACTATGAAAAATAATATCATGTTTCTTTAATAT
>JAEWMK010000538.1 GCA_023457235.1 Bacillota bacterium | reverse complement strand
TACCAACTCAGATCACTTCGTAGTAAAGGATAACTTGTGATAAGCACGTCAATACCGTCAAGTTCGGTTTGCAATTTTACTCGTTCAGACTTGGTCCCATCCATAATTACCGTCCCAATATCTGGTGCAAACTTCATAATTTCGCTTTGCCAATTATACGTAACAGACGAAGGACACACAATCAAGGCCGGTTGTCCTTTTTCACGAATAATCGAAAGTTCAGATAAAATAAAACCGATGCTTTGAACCGTCTTCCCAAGCCCCATAGAGTCTGCAAGTATTCCTCCAAATCCATAACTAGCAAGGGTCTTCATCCAGTTAAACCCGTGTATTTGATAGTTTCGCAAAACTCCTTCAAGCTCCGCTGGAACATTAAACTGCAATCGTTCTGGATGTTGAAGTATTTCTAGAAACTCACGAAAAGATGCTTCATGCGATACGACATCACTATCCTCAAAGTAATTCAACAACCGAAGTCCTTCGACAACAGGTACTTCGAATCTCTTTTCCCAATCATCATCTTGAACAGGGACAGTATGCAAGAAACGCTTGATTTCTTCCATCTCACTAGTCTCAAGGGATAGCAGTGCACCATCACGTAGCCGATAGTACTTCCGCTTTTCTTCCAGTGCTGCTAATATTTCTTTGATCTCAGTCTCTGGAATACCGTCAATCTTAAATGAAAACTCAAGCAAGTGGTTTCGTTCCCTATAATGCCTCACCTTGATTTTCGGTATAGTGGTTTTTGGTACAATCCTTATCCGTACGGCAGTTGTCGCATACACCTGTACGACTTTCTGCAGTTTCGGTAATATATGGTACAAAAAGTTATATTCTAATTCTTCATTTTGAAGATAGTAGCCACTTTCTGTTTGGTTAAACTGACTCTCCCCCATCAGTTGAAGAATTGCTTCTTCCTTCTCCATATCTCGAATAATCATCGAGCCTACCTTTGGTTGCCTGTAATCTAGTGGATTGATGACAACATTTTCATAATGAAACTCTAGTCCAGCTAGCAGGCGATTATTCACACGATCCAAGTAGAGCTTTGCCTGTAGTGGGTTTTTATGGAGCTGTGTGGTAATTTCTCCTGATAAATGAACCTCCCCCATTCTTCTTAAGGATGGTAAAAGTTTTTCCATGTAATATTTCAATTGGTGACTAGGGATTGGAATTTCATTTGTTCTAGTACTCTCCGTTATTCTCTTTAATTCATAAAGACGGTCTGCTTCTCCTCTATTTACAACAACGACTTTCCCAGCCGAAAGGACGGTGTTATATTCTTTTAAAATCATCATTTCACTAAGACCGTGAATAATGAGTTGATACCCGTTTTCTTCCGTACCCGTAAATTCAAATATTAACGGCAACGGTTCGTCGGAAACACGGAAATGATGAAAGCTTTTCCCACTGTATTGTAAGATTACTTGTGGAGCACGTACTAATAGCAGTTCGACTTTTTTCCAGAATGATGCCGGAACGTATAACATCTCTTTGTCCTGGTGAACCGCAGTAGTTGGTAATGTCCGACGATACATTTTTTCGTCATCCATGACTAGAATGAGTTGCTGAAGTATGGCGTCAGATACATTATCAAAACAATACTTAGATGGGTCGTATAGGAATTCATTTGATATGGCGTGACTTCTGCCTTCCCTAACACTTTCGAGAAAATTACGAATATCGGCTATTCTCCGCGAAGCGATGGAAATTTCGATACCAAATCGGGAAACCCCTTCAACGACTACTCCTTTACAGAAAAAAGTTGTATCCAGGACTGTTCTATTTTCAAAATGGATTTGTTGGCCACTTGGATGAGGTTGTTTCGACTCAAACAATTGCAGCAATCCTTCCGGTAGCACATCGTCTGTTTGATCAGCATTATCTTCATCTAGTTTCTTTCCCTGCTGATGATGCTGCCAAGCGAGTAATACCGCAGCAACATGTTGGCAATCTTTATTAATAGAAGAAAGCGAAGGACAGCTACAGGTCGCTTGAAACCCTTCATGATCTTTCTCAAGGTGAACTTGGAAATACTCGGCTCCCTGGACTATAGCTTGTATAGAATTAGGAGTTACTTCTTCTATCATTACTTTTCGGTTACGATAAAAAGCCTCTCCTCTTTTATAGGAGACAGCCCCACAGCGCTCTTTGATCATTTTTTGATTGAGTTTAATTTGCAACAGGTTGCCTCCTCTCTTACAAACGGTCTTTAATTTTCTTCTACAAATTTATCACGAAGAAGATATTCCCGCCAGTATATAAGATCTTTCTCATAAATTACGCTTATATCACTTTAACAATATAGCAATACTATTATATTTAAACATTTCCATAAAAAAGATTCTTAGTAAAAAACCGGAAAATATTATCAGAAAATTAATATTATTGGTATTTTTATATAATTCGATTTTTCAGAAATCTATTGCATAACCGTTATATCCATGATATATTCTAATCACAGGAAAAATTAAAAAAATATTCTAACAAAATAATATTCTGTTTTATTATCAGAAAAATAAAATAACTATATTATTATTTCAATATTAAAACAGTTGAATATTTTCAAATTATTATTGGAGGTCTTATATATGGCATCAAGAAATTCATTCTCATTTGTCGTTTCAGTAGGATTTATGTTATTTGCTCTATTCTTCGGAGCTGGGAACTTAATATTCCCTGTAATGCTTGGACAAATGGCAGGAGAAAACGTTTGGGCTGCAAATGCTGGCTTTATCGTAACTGGAGTTGGATTACCAGTCTTAGGTGTATTAGCATTAGGTTTTTCCGGGAAGAGTGACTTGCAATCTCTAGCAAGTAGAGTTCACCCTATATATGGAATTTTATTTACATGTGCGCTTTATCTATCAATCGGTCCACTTTTTGCAATACCTAGAACGGCTACAGTATCTTATGAAATCGGAATAAAACCTTTCTTTGGGGAAAATGCAGGGTTCTTACCATTAGTAATTTTTTCAATTATCTTTTTTGCAATTACTTTATTCTTTTCACTAAAATCTTCTAAATTAGTTGATATTGTTGGAAAAGTATTAACACCTATATTATTAATTTCAATTGCAGTTCTTATTGTTGCTGTTTTCCTTAATCCAATTGGAGAAATTCAAGCTCCAACTGAAAATTATCTTAACAATGCCTTTTTCAAAGGATTTCAAGAAGGATATTTAACAATGGATGCACTTGCTGCATTTGTGTTTGGAATCATTATCATCAATACAATGAAAAATAGTGGCGCAATTACAAAGAAAGAAATTATGACTTCAAGTTTAAAGGTTGCACTTATTGCAGGTGGATTACTAGCTGCCATCTACTCTTCCCTTGCCTATATGGGAGCAACTAGTGTTTCTGAACTTGGGATGCTAGATAATGGCGGTGCCATTCTTGCAGCAGTATCAGCTCATTATTTTGGAGCATATGGAAATGCATTACTTTCACTTATTGTAATTGCTGCTTGTTTAACAACTAGTATCGGCTTGATCACATCATGTGCATCATATTTCACTAAATTAGTACCAAGTATTTCATATACAAGATGGGCAGTCATTTTCACGATTTTTAGTACAATCATCGCAAACTTTGGTTTATCAACATTAATTTCTATTTCAGTACCAGTTTTAGTCGCTTTATATCCATTAGCTATTTGTTTACTAGTGTTAACATTCCTTCACCCTCTATTTAAAGGTAAAAAAGAGGTCTATCAAGTTAGCATGTTATTAACCGGAATTGTAAGTGTATTTGATGGATTAAATGCAGCTGGCATTAATGTACAAGTCATCAATGATCTATTGACTACTATTCTTCCAATGTATTCGGTTGGATTAGGTTGGATTTTGCCAGCAATTATTGGTGGAGTGATTGGATTTGTCATCAACGTAGTAAAAAAAGCAGATTATCAAGTGTCACCGGTTGAAAATAATTAAATTAAGTTAGCTACAATTAAGCCCAGATTTCCCCCCACTACGGTCAAGGGATTCTGGGCTTTTTAATAAAACCTATATAAATCGAAAAAATTTAATCATAATCAGAAGGATATTTACAATTTTTATATAATATAATATAAAAACTATCAAAAAGGTGGCATTCATGAAATGATTGAGCAAGGAGATATGCTTTTTGGTGTTGTTGATCCTTCTTTGTATTATGTAATAATTACCGTTATAGCTTTTATTTGGGTACCAATTTTGCTTTTTTTAAAGGTTAAAAAAGGATTAAGAGAAGGAAAAAAGAAAAAATTTCAGGTTATCCATGGTGGAAAAGTAAATAGAGCCAGTTGAACAATCGACGCCTAAAATATGAAAGCATCTATGAACTGCTTGCGTATTTTAGGCTTTTTATGTTATTTGGGTTTATTTAATGGTGCAATCAATAATGTCTGATCATTACCAAAACATAGTATGAATTATGAAACTATAGGAAAACTATGTAAAAAAGGGTCTGGAGTGCGATATGCTAAATTATTTATACAAAAAATACAAGGATAAGTTTCAAGACCAAAAGGATTATCCCGAACAGTCATCACTTGATGACATCCAAAGAAAGGAACAGGATATTGATTCAGTACTTGAGAACAATATTTCAATAATCAAAAAGATGTATTCAATACCTGAAAATAGTGATGTCAAAATCCACAATTTAACTATTAACGGTTTAAATAAAAAAGCTGCACTTTTATTCATTTCAACTATTTCTGACGTAAAGGAGATCAGTGAACATATTATAGAGCCTCTTTTACGCAATGAAAACTCTATAAAATCAATCAAAGATATTATACAGGTCCAATCAATTTCTGAGATAAAAAAAATAAAGGATGTAACGGATGGTGCAAATCAAGGAAATACAGTCCTTTTTGTTGATGGTGATCATCAAGCATATGTAATAGGAACTTCCAATTTTCAAAGTAGATCTGTTGAAAAAGCTGAAAATGAAACTGTTGTAAAAGGACCAAAGGAAGCATTTAATGAAAAAGTAACGACAAATATATCATTGATTCGTAAGAAAATTAAAAATGAAAATCTTATAGTAGAAACAACGCAAGTCTCAGTACGCTCAAAAAATGAGTTATACATTTTATACATAAAGGATCTTGCAAATGACAAGCTGGTTAAAAATATTAAAGAGAGGGTCAGTGCATTAGAGGTTGATGCAATCCAAAATCTTAGCTTGTTAGAGCAGTATATAGAGGAAAGACCAGCATCTATTTTTCCAAGTATTTTATACACAGAGAGGCCTGACCGCGCAGCTTCATTCTTGGAAGATGGATATGTTGTTCTACTCATGAATAATTCGCCGGCTTCTTTAATTCTTCCAGCGACCTTTTGGGCCTTTATTCATAACCCCGAAGATCACTATTTACGTTTTATCTATGGTAATTTTATTAGAATTCTTCGTGTATCAGCATTATTTATTACACTTTTTGCTTCAGCAATTTACGTTTCTATCACAAATTATCATTCTGAAATGGTTCCAACTGACCTCCTATTAGCGATATCAGCAACGCGTGAAAAGGTCCCCTTTCCATCCTTTTTCGAAATTTTAATGATGGAAATAGCATTTGAGCTTATTAGAGAAGCTGGGTTACGAGTACCTAGCCCAATTGGACCGACAATCGGAATCGTCGGGGCGCTCATTCTAGGGCAGGCAGCCGTTCAAGCCAATATCGTTAGTCCGATTGTTGTCATTGTTGTCGCATTAAGTGGGTTATGCTCATTCACCATTAGTGATATTAGCATGAATTTCGCCATACGGATTATCCGGTTTGCCTTTATCCTTTCTTCGGGAATATTTGGTATATATGGTATGGCGGCTTTATTTACGATGGGCCTTGCTTATATGGTATCAATCAAATCATTTGGCGTTCCTTACCTGGCACCAATGTCACCAAAATATGCATCATCAAAAGACACCATTATTAGACAATTATTAAAGAATGAAAGGATTCGTCCAGGTTATCTGAAACCGAAGGATCTTATCAAAAAGCAGACGAAATAGGAAATCTATGGAGAAATCAACCGGGAAAATCGGGATAAGAGAATACATCGCGATCATTTTACTTGTAATTGGTGTGAAACTCTCAGATGATACACCTGCCATTTTAGTAGAACCATTAGGTAGTGCGTACTGGATGGCGCCACTTATTATAGGAATTTTATCTATTATCCCAATTTATCTTATGATTAAGGTTATAACATTATATAAAAACAAAAATTTGCATGATTGTATACTTCATTTATTTGGAAAATTTATTGGCAACTGCCTATCGATAATTTTGTTACTTATCGGTGTTTGTGCACTAATCGTCGATTCTGCGGTTTATGTTGATATTATTAATACAATGTACTTTACCAAATCACCAACATTAATTATCTATACCAACTTGATGACAGTCAGTGCCTATATTGCTAAAAGAGGGTTAGAGCATTTGGGTAGTATTTCGTGGCTAGTTCTTTTTTACCTTTTAATTTCCCTTTTTGTTGCTCTCTTGTTTTCACTACAAGATGGCAATGGACTCTTTCTTTTTCCAGTTTTCGGTCCTGGAATTTCGGAAGTCCTTAAAGTGAGTACGTCACATGTGTCAATTTATGCTGATTTTTTCTTTTTGGGACTTATCGCACCATATCTAGTATCAGCTAATGCTTTCAAAAAAGGGACAATAATTGGCTTAGGTACCATATCGATTTTAATAAGTTTCTCCTTTCTTATTTATTTATTTGTATTCGATTATGAAGGTTTAAAAATGGTAAATTACCCATTTCATGAATTAATACGCATCATTCGACTTGGATTTTTAACAAATGTTGAAACTTTTTTCTTTCCATTTTGGGTAATTGCTACATTTATTCGATTTTCCTTTTATTTGTATTTAATTGCGCTTTTTTTGGGTGGGATTTGTAATATCAAAAACTTCGAATATCTGATCCCAACAATCGCGACAATTACTGTTATTATCGGTATGGCACCTGAAGCCCCTACTTTTACCATCTTTATTTTAAGAGACACACTATTGGAAATTATTAGCCCTGTGTTTCTGTTATTCCCATGCCTCATGTGGTTAATTGCCAAATTAAAAGGGGAGTTTAAACATGATAAAGCGAAGCAGCATTAAGCTAATCCTTATATTTACGACTCTTTTAATTTTAACAGGTTGTTGGGATCAAGAGGAAATTGATCAAAGGGCCTATGTTCTTGGAATTGGATTAGATAAAACAAGTCATAAAGGCATTATTAAGGTCACCTATTTAATCT
>JAEWMK010000537.1 GCA_023457235.1 Bacillota bacterium | reverse complement strand
GAAATGGACGAAGCGATCTGGCCCGTACAATTGGTGAGGTTGGATTCGAAACAGCAGCAATTTTGGCGCCACGTTCCATCACGGTAAATAATGACAGATTTTGGTGGAATCGAATTCTAGTTAATCAAAAAGTATTTGATGACGTAGTAGTAGAGTGGGTGAAATAAATACATCACTTAAATGTGAATAGTAGAAAATTGTTGGAATATTTATGGGCTTTTCTGTTGTCAGAAGAATAGTCGAACTGGTATAATAAACTCAATTAAATATCGATCAATCTTCAGGGCAGGGTGAAATTCCCGACCGGCGGTATTGAAATGTTAATTTCTAAGCCCGCGAGCCTTTTTTAGGCACGATTTGGTGAGATTCCAAAGCCGACAGTACAGTCTGGATGGGAGAAGATGGAGGTATAGCGTTTACGTCATTTTTACGATTGAATAAACGTTTGTTTGCCTATGCATATTCAATTATTCTCCCACTCAAACTATTTGAGTGGGTTTTTAGTTTTATATGAGGCAAATCTCTTTCTGTTGGTTGGGTCGAAAAAAGGGAGAGACAAAAACAAAATGAACAAAAGTAGTCAAAAAATTCGTCAAACAGTAACAGTATCAGTATTATCAACCATTGCTTATCTGCTAATGATGCTTAACTTTCCATTACCAGGTCTGCCGCCATTTTTAAAGATTGACTTTAGTGAAGTACCAGCGTTATTGGCAGCGATCGTATTTGGTCCGGTGGCTGGTATTACTGTTGAAGCAATCAAAAACATTTTACATTATATTATTGAAGGAGCAATGACTGGAGTTCCAGTTGACCAAGCTGCAAACTTCATAGCAGGATTGTTATTTATTTTGCCAGTATCATTTTTATATAAAAAGATTCGCTCTACTAAGGGCTTAACTATTGGGCTTATCATCGGTACGATCACAATGACAGTGATGATGAGCATCTTGAACTATTTCGTGATCCTACCAGCTTATACATTTTTCTTAAATATGCCAGCAATGTCAAGTACAGAAGCGAAAGGATTAATCGTTGCTGGTATCCTGCCTTTTAATTTGATCAAAGGAATTGTAGTGACTCTATTATTTACAGTGTTATTCTCAAGGTTAAAACCGTGGGTGAAAAATTACGAAAAAACAATGGCAGCTTAATAATATCCAAAAAATGCGGACCCTACTATATTAGGGCCCGCATTTTTTATACAAAAATCTAATCTAGTTAAATATTGTAAAATAGCACATTCAAAGACCTAGTTATAATTCAGGTCTTAAGATAGATAATTTATAATTTAAAAGATGTTAAGATTAAATATGCGAAAAATGTCGTAATATAGCGAAGTTTTTACGAGCATATGATACTATAGTAGTTGTACAAAATTTGAAGGAGGCTCCACATGACGCTTTTTATTATACTATTAATACTAGCAAGTATTAGTCTATTTATTTATTCTTTTTTTGCAAAAGACTATCAATCCGAGATTACGAAACAAATTTCTAATGTGAATATTAACCTTATGCGCGAAATTATAGAATTAAAAGATAAAATTAAGGACTTGGAGAAAGGAAGTAATATTCGTGGATAAGCATACTGCTCGTGGATTAGCAATCGGTTTATTTTTTACGGCTATGATTTTAATCGTTTTTAAGCCCGTTTTTACACTAGATCAAGAAACCGTGACTTCGTACCTAGAAGATAATAATTTAGTTGTCATTTCTAAAGAAGAACTAGTAGATATGGAACGAAGTGATCATAGCTCATCAATGGTAACGGATCATGACAGCGAACTGGAGCAACAAGTTCCCGAGGGTAAACAAGAAAAAGAAGAAACTAAACCCGAAGATAAAATATTTAATATTACTAAAGGTATGGTAAGTAGTGATGTAGCCTTTCAATTGAAGAAAAACGGTCTTATTAACAACCAAGGAGAGTTCATTAAAACGCTTGAATCAAAGAACGGTGCTCAATACATACAAATTGGCGAATATAAACTAAACTCATCAATGAGCAATGATGAAATAATAAGTGTTATTACAAGAAATCGAGTTTAACTTTATTCAGCAGAATTCTCCCACTTCCATTAAGTGGCGAGATAAATGCGAATTAGTCTTTTAATTCAGTGGGGATACAAACCCAGGCTGAATAAAGTTAAAGCCTCCGGCGGATGCCTCAGATTTTAAGAGGTAGTTTTTCGAGCAAGCTCGAAAAAATCTGGGCGCAAATACGCCAAGGCGCATTTGATTAATCACTAAAGATTTACCAATAAAAAAGCGTTCTAACTCTCGAATTAGGACGCTTTTTTTTGGCTGTTATTGCTTAAGGAAGTATTCCAGCAATTTCAAGAAGCGTAATTGAACTCGAGGGACAAAAATTTATAGCCTTAAATGGTGGTCCAAGATACAAATTTTCAGAAGCGATATCTTTCATTATTAATTGTGAGACGCAGGAAGAACTGGACTATTATTGGGAAAAACTCTCTGAAAGAGAAGACGAAAAAGCCCAAGTATGTGGTTGGTTAAAAGATAGATTTGGTGTTTCTTGGCAAGTGATTCCTGCTACTCTTAACGATATGGTGAGTGAATTGAAAAATTAAAGGATGCTGTACCTAGTTTTTAAAAATGTTCATTTCTGGAGCGAATAATGCAGATAATAAATAATAATCAGAAAATTGTGTACATAGCCGCCCTATTTCTGTTATAATTGCAAATACAAACTAAAACTGGAAAAGTTTATTAAAAAAATTATAGTTGGGGTGATTAAATTGGGGAATGGAAAGAAAATAGATAGAAAGTTTTTAGTAGAGAGTGATTATTTATTAAAAAGCTTGGATTTAGTATCTATTGATCTAGTAGAACAGTTTTACATTGGTTTTGGTGTAGATGAAGAGGTAAGGATTAGAAGTGTTGAGGATTATGCTTCAGGGGATCACAAAGTGACTTATTACCTTTCAATAAAAAAGGGAAGAGGAATGTCACGCATCAAAACTGAGGTTGAAATTCAGGAAAGTACGTATAAGCAGCTTTATGAAAATTTAACACCGATTGTCAAAAAGAGATTGTTCTATGATTATTGCGGTCATCATTTAACAATTTTCAAATATTTCGGAAAGCTAGATGGATTAATTATTGTAAAAGTAGAGTTTGATTCAGAGGAAGAGGCAAATAAATTTGAAATTCCACATTGGTTCAGCAATGAAATCACAGACGACCTTTCTTACAGAAATCAAAACCTTTACTTAAAAATTAATGATATAAACGAATATAGTATGTTAGTGGCAAATTAAGCTTTAACTTTTGATAAGAATAGGAATAGACTTTTTAGATAATAGCTAAAAGGTCTATTTGTTTTTTCAAAAGGTATTTATTATTCTTTAGAGCCCGGCATCATGAATTTTCAGCATACTTGGTCACTAAACTAATGTTTAGCACCTGGCATCGCGGATTTTCAGTTTATCCAGTCACTAAATCATTCTTTAGAGCCTGATAACGCGGATTTATGCCTTACACGGTCACTAAACCAGCCTTTAGAGCCCAGCATCAGTGCTTTTGCCCTTCCCTGGCACTAAACAACTTCATATAAATATGCAGTTGGAACAGTATAAGTCACTCTCCATAAAATAATACTATTACGTACTTACTAATAATGGAGGGGAAATGGGATGATTAATCAATATCCCGGCAATTTTTATTATAGAACGAATCCAGAAATAGGGAACTGGGGAGACAACTTTGAAAGGTCACATTACCAAACTGGTGAACCATACTTCAATAATTTTCGGGATGATTCACGATTTGGATTGAATTCTATGGATTTTGGAAATTTGGTTGGGTTGTTTAAACAATTAAATGGGCTGACAGGTACTTTTTCAAAAGGCTTGGGGTTGAACGGTTTAGGAGGATCAGGTGCTGGTCTCGGACCTGGCTTAGGGAATCTTATGGGTATTGCAAAGCAACTTAATGGCTTAATAGGAGCATTTCCGAACGGCGTCAGTATGAGCGGTTTAGGTAGCTCAGGTTTTAGTGGAGGTCAAGGCTTAGGCAATCTTAATGGCCTATCGAAACAACTAGGCGGCTTAATAGGGGCATTTCCCAATAGCCTAGGAATGGGTGGAATAGGAGGTCTAGGTTTTGGCGGGGGGCCAGGTTTAGGAAATCTTATGGGCATTCCTAAACAGGTAGGAGGCTTGATGGGAGCATCCCCATATGGACTCGGAATGAATGGTCTAGGTGGTTCTGGATTTGGGAACCCACTAGGGCTGCTTGGTTTGGGTGGCCCAGGAATGGGTGGATTCCCATTCTCGGGAATGGGACCTTTAGGGGGCTCACAGGGTCTGCCGGGTTATTTCTTTTAACTAAGAAAAATAGTAAAAAAAGAAGTGCCCGGCATTGGAGTATCTTTCCTCTACCGGGCACTAAACAAATTCTTAGTTTTAATTCAATCTCCTTGTGACACCTTAAAAATATGATAATCCAACGTTAGAAATTTCACCCCAAACAGCCACATCTCATGCTTAGCCTCAATCCTACCACGAGGTGAATCGGGCTCTTTCCAAACTGTGATCGTTTCATTGATTGGCATTCGAATAGCCTGCTGATTAATTGCTACATATACCCCTTGATCTCCTGCTGCTTTTTCATATGAATTTGCCCAGGAAGTTAATACTAAAGTGCCATTTGAACCATGTTGCAATCTCAAGATGCTGGTCATCTGTGAAAACGGAAGTGGGAAGGCAATGTTCATATAGCGCATCCCCTCAGTCACGTGGGAGGAATACAAAGCAGCATAAATCGCTTTGTTAGTTTGGGTATAGGTTCGCACCCAAGCACGGACATTGTTTCTACCATCCTTTTCATCTTGAATCGGAAGAATTCTGCTTTCCACAAGCTGTTCATCAGTTTCTTCTTTCAAGGGGAAGTTCATTTGCTCTAACCATTGGCTGATTATTTTATAAAATTTAGCTGGTAGTTTAAAAGCAGGACTCCAGTGGGGCTTTATAAAGAGTTCATAGTCATCAGTATGCTCATAGAAATCAATGATATCTGGTTGAAAAAGCTCTGGGTTGAAATGTTCACTTCTGTAATTTTTTACATCATCAATTAATCCAGTTGGCTGTTTCCTAGAATTATGGTCAGCCACCCCTAAATCAGCGAAAATATTAGCCCCGATTTTTCCTTTTCCTTGAATACAACTTAACGGAATCCTTGCGACTGCCCGGTCCATTAAAGTTGCGTGCCAAGCCAGTATCCCGATAAACGAAAATAAAACCGCATTACCCCAGCCATGAAATAAAATCATCGTTGAGATCGGGATAGTTGATTCGCCAACCCATTGTCCATACCCAAAGGTGAGGGCAAGAGCCATTGTAATCCATATAACTCCACTAGAAAGAATATGAAACGCTCTTGTCCAGCGCTTTGAGTTTGGAATCACATACATAAACACGAGAACACTATATAACATTAAGGACGATGCAAAAACAAGAACTGATAACCATTCAAAAATAGCTGAATAGGTCATTCCAATCGCAATTAGAATAGGAGCAATCCCACCCAAGATAACGACGATTCTTGATAGGAACTTATTATGTCCGCTATCGTATAAGAATCCGAATAATACCGGTGCAACAAAACCTGCATAATGAAAATGATTAACCGTCAGCAGCATGATTTGTCCTTCAAATCCCATCAGCGGAATGGAAAATTGATGGGCAACTAACCAAATTCCTCCGACACTTATGTATAGAAACCCGATCGCTTTTGACATGTCACCTAAGCTAGTTGCTCCTTTAACCAAAAATACAAATCCAAAAGCAGCAATTACAAATGTAACTAACCCCCAAGGAATAGACAGTAAACCGGCGGTTCTACCCGGTGAAAGACTAAATGATAATGCTAATGTTAAAGCTCCTAAAGGAATCGAGAATATCAAGATTTTTATAAAAAGCACAGGCTTCTTTGTCATGGATTCAAAAATTCTAAACAACATTAACGGAACAACAACAAAGGCAGCAAATAAAATAATACGCTCCGTTTGATCGAATAGCGGAATGAACCAAGAAAACAGCCATAACACCATACCAATCGGAACATAGAAATGAATAATCTGAATAAGACGATAAGGCAGCATAATGACCTCCATATTATTTGAATAAAGGGTATACCAGAATGATAATTTAATAGTACCAATAATATGGGGAACTAACAAAAGAAAGGTTTTTGACAGCAGAATTGGGAGGTGAAGTATCAAAAAATGGCTAGGCGTATAGCCAAGCCAATAATTAATATTAAGCTATTCATTCATCCTTTGCTGTACATGTTGTATCTTTTGTTGCGCTTTTTCGAGCTCACCCATTGCAAAATGACAGGCTTCTGCTTCAGCACTGTTAGAGTTAATTTGCTTTAAATGGAAATGGGCTTTATGGATTAAATCCTGAGCTTCTTGTAAATCACCTTTTAAATTCATAAATGGCCACCATCCTTTTATTAAATTTCTCGATTATATCTTGCACTATTTTCGAATGAATTAAACTCTTCATACTCCGATATTAAAACTTATCGCTCTAATATAGATAGAGAATAGTCAATAACTATCCTCTATCTGCTTTTTTTGTCCCTAGCGATAGTTTAAACAGAGGATGGGGAAGTATAAATTGGAAGAAATACACTAAGGAGACGAAAAATGAATTACGAAATCATTAATAAAGAAGCTTTTTCAATTGTAGGTAAAGGTATATTGGTTTCAACTGTAAATGATGAGGATCGTTGTAAAATGAAGTTTATCTTGAAGGTGATACAACTGCGAAAGATTATGTTTGCCAAATTTGGATTCCAGTTGTTAAAAAGTAAATTAGAATGGCTCTCATTCTTCAACGGGGGGCGATCGCTGCAAAAAGCGGTCGTCCCTGGATTGGTTTTGACATTTTCTATAAATGTTTTTATAATAATATTGTACTAGTAAACTATCAGGAGGATTATTAAAAAATGACTGCTTCAATGAGACTTCGTTTCCCAACTTTGAACAAGTAATTAAATACGTTCAAAGACTCTGTTTGTCTATACAGAGTAAACGGGATTAGTCTGTCCTTTTTTAATAATCTTCATTTCAAATGGATTTGTAAACAAGGAAGAAAGGCGGATCGTTCTGCCTTTCATTATTTTTTATAGTTTCTCGTTTACTCCAAAACACAGGCAGAACGTCTGTGTTTTTTTATTTCTTTAAAAGATGGAGGAAATGCTATGCAATTTTTATTATTTTTTTAATACGGGCTTGATTTGAAAGCTCGTATCGGTCCCAGCTATCGATACGAAATTATGATATTTCGGGAGGTAGCAATAATGGAAAAAGTATGTTTTGAATTAGAAAATGTAGTAGTGACCTATTTAGATAAGGAAATATTAAAGATTGATCGTTTAGCTGTGCATCAATTTGACCGCATTGGCATTGTTGGAAAAAATGGTGCTGGAAAAAGTACCTTATTAAAGCTGCTGGCTGGTATTGTTCAACCTACAAGCGGGAAAGTGAAAAGTTACTTGAATTTTGGTTATTTTGAACAAGTGGAAGCTCCAACAGCTGGTGAAGCTGATCCTGTATTACTGGGAAAATTGAATGTATCCCAGTGTGCTGATGAACTAAGTGGTGGAGAGCAAACAAGACTGAAGCTTGCCCAATTGTTCACGCATTATTATGAAGCATTACTAATTGATGAACCGACGACACACTTGGATCAAGCTGGCGTTTCTTTTTTACTTGATGAATTGCGATATTACTACGGGGCGCTGTTACTAATCAGCCATGATCGTTCTGTACTTGATGAACTTGTTACAACGATATGGGAAGTGGATGAAGGCAAGGTAACGGTATATACCGGGAATTACAGTGAATATATAGTTCAAAAGCAGTTGGAACGTGAACAGCAAAATCAGGCTTATGAACAGTTTATTAAAGAAAAAAGCCGGCTTGAAAAAGCAGCTCAGGAAAAAATGAAAAAAGCTGAAAAAGTTGCTCAAGCAGGGCGTATGTCAAAAAAAGAAGCAAAGTCCAAAGCGAATAGAATGTTTGAGACAAAATCCAAGGGCACAAGCCAAAAAGCACTACAACGTGCGGCAAAAGCGATTGAACATCGAAAGGAAAAACTTCACGAAGTCGAAGCGGTTAAAGAGGAAAGACCAATCGTGTTCCGCCATTCAAAAGCATTGGAATTGCATAATAAGTTCCCAATTATGGCTGACAAACTAACTCTTCGTATGGTGGAGAAAGTTTTATTAGATGACGTAAGTTTTCAATTGCCCCTAGGTAAAAAAATAGCGATTACTGGTAGCAACGGAAGTGGGAAAAGTACTTTACTTCACCATATTGTGAACCAAGGGGATGGTTTAATTATTTCGCCAAAAGCAAAGTTTGGGTATTTTAGGCAAATGAGCTATCAATTTACAAGTGATGAAACAGTCCTGGGATTTTTGAAAAAACATTCTGATGGATATGATGAAGGATTTTTACGAAGCGTTTTACATTCCATGCAGTTTGTTGGGTCAGATCTACAAAAGTGTGTGAAATCATTAAGTGGGGGCGAAGCGATTAGACTCCAGCTTTGTCTGTTGTTTCTTGGGGAATTTAATGTTTTACTCCTAGATGAACCAACGAACTTTTTGGATATTCAAGCGATAGAAGCGCTAGAAAAATTTATTTTGGGGTATGATGGAACAATCATATTTGTATCGCACGATAAGAAATTTGTTGCCAATGTAGCAGATATACAATATGAAATTTCTGATAAGAAGTTAATTCAAAAGTGATAGAAAGGTAAACTTTGTAAAACCACTAAGATTTTTCTTGGTGGTTTTATTTTATAAAATAGGAGGATACTTAAACGTTGACAAATGATAATGATAATTGTTATCATTTACCGGAATTATGAAATATAATTGGTAACGTTATCCACTCAGGGAAACAAGTATATTAGTATATTTTCTCTGACATCCGGGTGACACAAAAATAAATTACAATAGGTTCCTATTGAAAAAAGGAGACAGATTGAAATGAGATTAAATAGTATCAGAGCAAAAATTTTAATAGGTTTCTCACTAATCTTGGTTTTGTTATTAATTTTATCCACGATAAGCTACATAAGTGTAAAAAACTTTAGTGCATCAGTAAGCGGCGATATGGTAAAAAACTTAAAAATTGCTTTACTGGAAGATCAAATGAGTTCATATGTTCAAGAAGGAATTGCTGCTGTTAACAATTACATATTATTTGGAGACCCTGTGTATTTGGATCGACTCAAAAAGACGAGAGAAGAGAGCATGGAATTAAATGAAAAGATTGTAACTCTTGTGGATTCGAAGGAGTTAGAAAAGGTTATTCTTCAAAAAGAGGAATGGGGGAAAACTTTGTTTGGCGAAGTTATTCCCTTGTATCAAAATGGGAAAAAAGAAGAAGCAATTGTTTTAATGGCCCAGAAAGTAGCGCCACTTGGTCAAGAGTTAGGAGATAATTTTAAAAAACTCGCATTAGAGAGTAGAAGTGATTTAGAGAACTATACTGAAGTTATAAAGCAAGCTGGCGATAAATTAGAATCCATCTTAATTATTATTTCAAGTATTGCTATTGTATTAGGTTTACTTATTGCTATTTTAATTTCACATTTTATTGTAAAACCTATTTCTGAAGTAGTACAAAAAACGAAATTAGTAGCTTCAGGAGACCTGACAGGTGAGCCATTAGTGAAACGGACAAATGATGAAATTGGAACTTTAGTTATTTCCATTAATACTATGGTTAATAGTTTACGGAATTTAATTGAACAAGTTAATCAATCTACAAACAAGGTAGCTTCTTCTTCGTTCGATTTGACAGATAACGTGAATCGAACGACAGAGGCGATGGAGCAAGTATCATTTGCAATTCAAGAAATTGCAGCCGGAGCCGAGGACTCAAGTGTAAAAATTAATGGGGGCGCAGCTATATTAGAACAAATTAACGAAGGGGTTTCTATCATTCAAAAAAGTTCTAATAGTATTCTTCAACTATCAATAGATACTGAAAGGGAAGCGGAAGATGGTGGG
>JAEWMK010000536.1 GCA_023457235.1 Bacillota bacterium | reverse complement strand
TAACTGCACCAGTTGATTTTTCATCTACTAATTCTGCAAATTTTTTCGCCGCAATTTGATATTGATGTGTATCAGAACCAGAATGTGCAAGTTTTAAAGTAATAGAATCTCCACTTTTAGAGTTTGTTTGTTCACTAGAACCTGAACAAGCTGTTAGAAAAAGAGATAGGATAAATAAAGTAGTGATAGTAATAATAATCTTTTTCATAATCATTCCTCCTAAATATTATATTTATATAGATTTGGTACACGGCTTTTGAAAATTGGAACCTTTTGGCGAACCTCTTGCACTTCCTCTATATTAATTGTTGTAGAAACTGTTTCCTCAGTGTCTGTGGAACCTTTAACTAAGATATCTCCCCAAGGATTGATAATCATAGACTTACCACTAAATGTCTCATTTACATAAGTGCCTACGTTATTACATGAAACTACAAACATTTGATTTTCAATGGCCCTCGTAATTTGGAGATTCTCCCAGTGCTTAATACGAGCTATGGGCCATTCGGCAACGATAAATAAGACTTCAGCCCCTTCTAACGCGAGTGGACGAATAATTTCTGGGAAACGAAGGTCGTAGCAAATGACAAGTCCCATTTTAATACCATCAATTTCGAATAATTCAGGAACCTTATCGCCCCCTGCTAAGTATTTCGGCTCATCTAACATCGGTACTAAATGAACTTTATTATATTGATAAACAACTTCGCCTTTTCGATTGATTACTACTGCAGTGTTATAAATTTTCCCATCAATATTATTAGCAAATGACCCACCTACGATATTTACTTCATATGTAAGTGCTAAGTTTTGAAGGAATGGAATTGTAGTATTTCCATTATCATCAGCAAACTCATGGATCTTGTCCAACGTGTACGAAGTCGTCCACATCTCAGGTAAAATAATTACATCAGGATTTGAACTTTTAGATTCCTGTTCAACCCAAGCCTGAACTTTCTTTTGGTTTTGAACTGGATTCCCTGGAATAAGTTCCATTTGGTAGATTGATATTTTCATTATTATCTCTCCGTATCTAAACGAATAATTTCATATTCTGTATGAATTTGTTCATTTCTAGTTTCATCAATAAAAGCCATTCTAAATTTTGTCCCATATTTAAAACCATCTAATAGAGGAACTGTTCCTGAAAATACTACTGCGTTTTTCATCGGTACACTCTCTTTTTCTAAGAAACTTATTATCTCATTGAAATGGATAATTTCATTTATTTTTGCTTTTTGATACTCTACCCATTCACCATCATAATAAACTTGTGAGGATAAAATTAGATCATCCCAATGATCAATAACATCACTTAACTTCCATGCTGCCTGAGCAATTGGTTTATCACATACCTGTTTTGATTTGTTAATATCTACTGTTTCTAATGAACGGTCAGTATGGTCGCTACCAACAGTAATATAAATTTCTTTTTCTGTATCACCAAAAACCAAAACAATCTCTGCTTCTCCACTAGATTCATTGCCTAAAACTTCAATTTCATCAGTTTGGTTTAAACTATTTCTGCGCACAGGATATAAAGCCGGAATTGTGTTAGGACGTGGAACTCCAATTTCCTCCAATTCTATAATGTGCTCCATTGTTTTTTCTTTGTTACGACCTGCATAACCAATACAGTAGCAATTGTGTATACTTAACTGTTTTTCTTCTCCATTAACTTTTAATAAAATGTTAGTCATGTTGCTCCTCCTTTTTGTCATCTGACAACGCTTTCAGCCTGTATTAAAAAAATTATTTGAATTCTGCAACACTAAGCGATTCTCTAGTGTTATTTATATGAGTTTTTATAGATTCAGAGGCAAGTTCTGAATCTTTAATTGATAGGGATTCGATAATTTTTATATGTTCCTCAATTACTTCTTCCATTCTTCCATTCTTGGCCAGGGCTTGATGTCCAATTAATCTAGTTAAATTATATATATTTAGAAATATGTCTTCTAAAAGGTGTAGTTCAGCAAACGAAAGAATTTTTCTATGGAAATTCTGGTCTAATTCAATAAATTTAATTCGGTCATTTTCTAACATTGCCTCTTTCTGTAATTCAACGCTTTTCTTTAGATAATCAATTTGATCTTTGGTCACTCTTGAAAATAATCTTTTCAAACCTTCTGTTTCAATTGACATCCTTAAGAAAAAGATTTGCTCTTTTTCACTTGGGGAAATCTGGCGTATTCTAAATCCCTTCCTGGGAATTGAAACCAATAACCCCTCTTTTAATAAATCACCTACTGCCTCCCTTACGGGTGTACGTGAAGTGTTTAAAGAATCTGCTAGAATTGTTTCAGTTAAAATTTGATCGTTTTTGATACTTCCACTAAATATTGCATTTTTAATTTCTTCATAAACTATTTCTTTTGTTGTTTTAACCTTCCCAATAGATGGAATATTTAAATCAGTCAATATGATCCACCTCCTTATCAATATATATTATTTCGAGTTTTGTGTATTATGTGTTGTGTATACATTGTACATTATACAGAATACAATCATTTTGTAAATATGTCAAATAATTTTTAATTTATCTATAAGAAAAAATAGTTAAAATCTTCATGGTCTTTTTGAAATTTATCCAAATCATCATTTAGCAGCACTTCTTAAACTCAACAAGTGTTAAAGAAAAAGAAAGAACGTAAATTTATTACCAATAGGGAATGGATATGTACTATACCTAATATAAAAGACAAAGCCCTTCCGTTTGGAAGGGCTAGAGTCAATATTATCTGCAACTAATTTGTCACTGTTTATATTTATTTTGAATTAGGCGTTTTCAAGCCATTCGTTAAGAATATCAACGGTCAAGTCAATTTTTGCTTGTTTGACCATATAAGGAATATCCAATCGTTCATAGTGAATCAAAAACATTCGTTTCCCCCATTCACAATCTGAAGAAGACTTCCAATGAATACATGCTCGAAGTCGATCTAGTATGATATCTTCAATACCGATAACATAAACTTTTAACCCATCATTAAGAGAAAGTTCTATAACCTTATCATCATCTGCATCCTCTAATTTATCATTTGGTATTTCTATACTAACTGACAATTGCTCATGGTACCAATGTCTACCTTCTCGAACAAAGCCTAATTCTAATAATATCGTGTTAGCAGCTTCTCTGTTACTAATAATCAAATCAATATCCGTAGTTGTATAATCACTTCGAGTATAGATTTCAACAGCTAATCCACCTACAATAACGGGACGCAAATTTTTTTCTTGTAATAAGGATGTTAAGATTGCCGTTACTTTTAACATTCTTTCAAATTGTTGACAAGATTGGAGTACACGTAATTGTTCCTTTGCTTTTTCAATCAAGCTCATAGTACCACTCTCGTTCTGAAAGGTATTTTACTTTGCCTTCTTGTTCTGCCTTTTCCCACTTCTTTTTTGAAAGCATATCTAAAATTTTTATTTCATCAGGATCTCTAGGTCTTGTTCTAAATGTGCGGTTTTCTGATTTTTCTTGCAGTAATCTCCGCTCAACCTCGGGCTTTTTTGCTTGGATCCAATCATTTAAATCCGAAAAATCAATCTCTTTCACTACACATCCATCCATTCAATTTTCATATTAACTACAGATTCTTCACCGACAGTGTAAATACCTGCAAAAAGTACCTGATTTGTAAGATAGCAATAACAACTCGATCAATTTATCTATCTTGGTTCCCAATTCTTGCATGCTCAATTTGGAGTCCATCTTTTTTGGATCTCTTTTTATTAATTAAATATATGCTGAAAACGATCAGCAACATCCCTATCAATAGAGCAAGTGTAAAAGGCTCCTTAAGGAGAAGAGTACCGGTAAGTACGGCAATAAGAGGGACAAGAAATGTGTAGGCACTAACCTTTGCCGATTCGCCAACATTCATTAACATGTAATAAAGGCTTGTTGCCACCACTACGCCTAAAATACTTCCATAAAGTAGGCATAAAATGTATGGCATATTCCAAACGATTGATGTGATATTTTCAACATACACGCTGGCAACAGTTAAGAATCCACCGCCGATAATATTTTGTAACGCAACCAGCCATAATCCATCAACAAAAGTACTTGTCTTTTTCACATAAACTGTACCAATGGCCCAGGCAATTCCTGTTATTATTGCTAAAGTAACTCCTAAGAGAGAAATATTTCCGGTAAATCCATCAAAACTAACGACCACAACACCAGCAAAACCAACTAAAATACCAATTATCTTCTGGGCTGTCAACGATTCCTTCAGCCACATCCAGGCGAGCAGTGTCACTAATACGGGCTGTAAATAAACGATTACTGTATATAAACCGGAAGGTAAATACTGAAGACCGAACGATTGAAGACCCATAAAGATGATTACATTGAAAATCGCGGAAATGACATAGAAAGACCAGTTTTTCTTCCATTGGGCCTTCTTCTTTTTCGGAAGTAGAACTACCGCTAATAGTAAGCCTCCTAATAATGCCCGCATGCCGGCAAATAAAACCGGCGGAGTATATTGAAGTGCAATTTTATTAATTGGCCACATGAATCCCCATAAACAAACAACTAACGCAATACTAATCATTGCCTTAGGTTTCGTAAGCTTCCCCAACGTTGATCAATCCTTCCAATGATATGTCCATCCATTCATCTATAATACCCCTTGTTCAAAACTTTGAAAATCCAAATGCTTCGAATTTGTTTAACAAAAAGGAATAAACCACCTTAGCGAAAGTGGTCTATTTCATCATATAGATCATTTGCTTTTTCTATTAAACAACAGTGAAAGTTTTAAAAACCTTAAGCAGGTATTTTGTTGAAGATAAAAAGAAATATATAAGATTGGTTGGCTAGAGATGGAATAGGAATTGTTACAGATGGAGGTAATTGCTACTTTAGTTAGTAAATAGGATACAGCAGGGAAATGGAACTCAGTTAGCAGTCTCAAAAAATTAGCCAAAAAACACTTTTACACTCCCTTCCTTTTGTGCTGTTGCTAAGCAATTTTGTATGAAATCCAGGATTTGTCTTTGATCCCAATTTGAGAAATCACTTTCTGCTATTGAAGAAACGTCATTTTTGAACAATTGCTTGTATTCATTCAAGGCCTTTTCAATTTGTCGTGTTGATAAAGCAGTACTCCCTCCCGATCCGCTAAATCCAGCATAATATTCATTTGCATCAAGTAAATGATAAAGTATAGCAGCATTATAATTCCCCATGCTAAAACGTGCATAAGCAATTTCTTCTCCTGCTCTATTGTATCCAGAAATATCGTGCCCCATTAATGGTCCTCCTTTAATATAAAATTAATTAATTAAAGTCAATCATGCGTTTTAGTACCTCACGGTTTATGTTTTTACTTTTTATGATAACTTTTCATTGAATCTCAATTTTATTTTCTATTAAATGGTCGATTGTCATTTTTAACATTTCGGGATAATGTCTAGAAAAGAATTCTCCGGTAGTAATGGTGATATCACCTCGGTAGAAGCTTATAAGTTTTGAGATTAATGGGGCTCTTATTTTATCGGGAATAATAAATAAATCAACAACTGAAAAATACCCGCCATCAGCTAATGGAAGAATTACTCCGGCAAGTACGTCATTGCAAGTTGGTTGTTTAATCATATCTTGAGGGATAACTACGGCTTTGAAATTGCGATAATCGAAAATATCAAATAGGCAGAATACCCTTTCGGATGCCATTTCTTCTATACAAAAGAAACTAGGGATTACATATTGCCACTTTAATAGAGTACTTTCAAGATGAGGCCTCTTTTTAAATTTCCATCGATTTTTTTGTAAAAACATTTGGTAAATCGTTCTGTCGTTAGGATAAGTACCACGTGAACAAAAAACCATCCACCAAAAATAATAGGGATAATAATATTCTCTTTCTTCTTCACTAAAAGGAAACTGGTCGAAAAATCGCTCTACATTTGGCATAATTACATCTCCATATTCCTCTAGAGAAAAATATGCTATATCCTGACTAATCACAAATAATTCATCGTTAACATTTTGAGAAAAGAGAGTTACTTTTTTAGATTGAACTTTCAATTGGATCTTCCCTTCTAATTAGATTTAAACCTAACCATGGGATCTTTAAAGTATTACCTCATTATTTATGGATGGACTTTTTCATAAGGATTATTTCTTCAACTAAAATTGCTATAGATGTTTCATTCGCGTAGTATGGGTTTTAAATAGAGAGGTAATTTGGAGATCATAAAGTGGCAGGTTTATTTTGTGGAAATTAATCTAACTTATATTATTCGCCAAAGATTTACATTTTCCTTCTTAATTTTCGAAGATTTTGCAAAAAAATAGCCGCTGAGATAGCAATCCCAAACGACTATTTTTTTGATTATCTTATCTAAATGATATTAAAGACTGACTGACAAGGCATTGAGCATGAAACAGCTCCGAAATTGGAAAAGTATTTTTTCACAAAATCGGGGCTACAATCGGAAATGTTTATTTTGGTTCGGAAATTTCTATTTTTAGGTTACATAGGAGAAAGAAGAAATTTGATTTAAGAAAGTGCTAATAGTTATTCTTTAATTAAAAAGTTTACCCATTATTGATTTGTATGAGTTGCGATTCAAATTCTTCATACGATATATTTCCTAACGATAAATCCATAATTTTCATATATATCTTTTCTGATTTAGAATGTTTTCTAGTATGAATAAGATTGATTAACTCATTTTCATTAATTAGTGGATTCAATACATGCTGCTTATTAGAAAAGGCTTCATAATATCGTAAACCAAATTTTCTTTGAGAAATTGCATCAATATGAATACCATCAGGATTAGATGTTAAACCTTCTGCCGTGACAAAGTAACAATTGTCCTGTTCAAAAGCAAATTTTTGTAACTCTTGATTAATAAGGTTATATTCTGTACAGTTTTTTCCAAATCCCTCTTTGCCTAAAAAATCTCCTAAACCACCGATAATGAGAGGAATATCTGGAGCATTCAATTCCTTTCTAAGAGCCTCAATGATTGAAAGTAATTTTTTGTAATAGACTTTGTAATTACCATTTATACTATCACTCTCTCCTTGATGCCATAGAATTCCTGTTAATTCACTATTCTGCATAGCAAATTTCGTTTCAGTTATTGCATGTCTAAAAAGTGCTTGATCTACAGCCCATTCATCCAGTGTGCTTCCACCTTCCGCACAAGGTATTAAACCAATCGTATCTTCTTGATTTTGACGACACCAGGCATCTGCAAATGAACCGGCCATACCTATTCCTGAAACAGGACGGTCATAATTGATTGGCTCCGTCATCATTTGCCATCTACCATTACGCAACATTTGGATTCTTTCATTATAAATCGGGGGTACTTCATGGATAAACCCTCGTCCCGCCATATTCGACTGTCCTAACATTAAAAACGATTTAATCATTTTTTCATCCTTTCTTTTTATTTACCATATTATTTCCAGTTCCAGATAAATATTAAGTAGTTGCTTATTTAATTCATTAGCCACTACAGTCAATACATTTGTATTCTACATCTGACCACTTCCTTAATAGTGAGTTATTATTATTACATTACTTCAGTAAACTATCCTAGATATGGAAATCAACCAAATTTATCATTAGTCTAATTAGACTGACTGTCAACTTGTTTTTTCGGAAGTAAAGCTAACATAAAAAAGGGAACCTGATACGCTCCGAATCTTCTTGTTTCACAGAATGTTCCACAAACATAATAAATGCCTGACAATCAATGAAACCCCTACAGTCTTCTATTGAATAGATTCTTGTGTGAAATATTAAAAAACAATATTAGTAAGAGTTGCATAAAATTTGACACTTTATTGGTTTTCTATTTAACTATGCCAGAAAAAAGCCCGGGTTCCTAATGAGGAAAAACCGGGATGATATTGAATCAGAACCGAAAATCGGAGATGTTTATTTTGGTTGGGAAATGTTTATTATTGGGTTACATTTCAAATTTCAATACCGCAACATTTTCTATATGGTTTGTATGCGGAAACATATCTACTGGCTGTACTTCTATTGTTTTATATCCACCATCTTCTAGGATACGCAGGTCTCGTGCCAGTGTTCCCGGGTTGCAAGAAACGTAGACTACCCGCTTCGGTTTCATTTTAATGATCGTGTCAAGTAGTTCAGTATCACAGCCTTTGCGAGGCGGGTCGACGACGATGACGTCAGCATTAATACCTTGTTGGTGCCAGGCAGGGATGATTTCCTCTGATTTTCCTACTTCAAACTCGACATTGGTCATGCCATTAAGTTTAGCATTTCTGTTCGCATCTTCAATCGCTTCAGGGACAATTTCAACTCCGTACACTTTCTTAGCTTTTTGCGCTAAGAATAATGAAATAGTTCCAATGCCGCAATAGGCATCAATGACCGTTTCTTCACCAGTCAATTGAGCGTATTCTAGTGCTTTATCATACAAAACCTTTGTCTGTTCCGGGTTGACTTGGTAAAAGGAACGGGCTGAGATTGCAAATTGGATGTCACCGATTGAATCGAATAAGTATTCTTCACCCCATAACACCTTAGTTTTATCCCCAAAAATAACATTCGTCCGCTTTGAATTGATATTTTGGATGATTGATTTTACCTGTGGAAAAGCTTTTTGAATATCAGCAATGATGTTATCTTTATGTTGAAACTCTTCCGTTCTCGTAATAAGCACAACCATAACATCTTTTGTTTTTCGGCCATAGCGAGTTACGATGTGTCGGAGCGTTCCTGAATGTGCTTCTTCATTATAGGCTCTCATTCCGTATTTTTCTGCAATTCGTTTTACACCCTGAACAATACGATCATTTTCCTCAACCTGGATCAGACATTCTTCCATGTTGATGATTGTATGGCTCCGCTGTTGAAAGAATCCAGCTACTAATCCACCTTCGATTTCACCAACTGGGACCTGTGATTTATTTCGATATTTCCACGGGTCGGTCATACCAAGCACCGGATGGACCGTAATATTTTCTAAATGTCCAATTCTTGTTAGTACTTCTTTTACTTGTTTTTGCTTGAATTTAAGTTGTGCTTTATAACTTAAATGCTGTAGTTGGCAGCCGCCGCACTGCTTATAAATCGGACAGGCTGGCTCGACGCGGTCTGGACTTTTTTTGTAAAATTCAAGAATCCTTCCGTATCCATAGCCTTTTTTCACCTTAACAATCTTGATTTTTGCGTCCTCGCCAGGCAAGCCATTGGGTACAAATAGTGGAAATCCATCGACCTTTGCCACACCTGCCCCTTCATGTGTTAAATCTTCAAAAGTTACGTCTATCACATCGTTTTTATTTATCGGTGCTTCAAGTTTTGCCATATCAATCTTCCTTTATTGTTATTTCTTAAAGTAGAAAAAGGCAAACCATTTATCGGTTTTGCCTTCCATTTCTTACGCATAATCTTCTGGTACAAAAACTTCAATATGCTGATAATAATTAATAAATTCCGCAGGCAAAACGCCGCCAAATTCACCATCAAGATTAAGCTGCACTTTTTCATCAGAGGTCACTTTTATACGATTTGCTTTCGTATAAATGATCAGATCATCGTTAAGATGCTCCCCTCTTAACACTAATGTTGCAATTCGTAAAAAGTCAGCCATATTCGCTTTCTTAAGGATTAAAAAGTCAAATAAGCCATCAGCAAGATCGGCTTTTGGTGCCAACCTCTCAAATCCGCCGACAGAGTTCGTATTAGCCACTAGAAATAGCATGACTTCACCTTCAAAAAGCTTTCCGTCATACTCTATCTTCACTGGTGTTGGTTTAAGTGTTGGGAGCATTTCGACTCCTTTAATATAATAAGCAAGTTGTCCTAATACCGTTTTTAACTTACTAGGAACCTCATAAGTCAACTCTGTCAAACGCCCGCCACCAGCAATATTAATGAAATATTGATCATTTACTTTACCAATATCCATTTTTTTCGAATAACCTGCGGCGATTATATCGACTGCTTTATCAATCGAACCATGCGCTTTGATTGCACGTGCGAAGTCGTTCGTAGTCCCAACAGGAATAATTCCAAGTTTCGGACGGACTTCATGAATAGCTATGCCATTAACAACTTCATTGATTGTCCCATCTCCACCAGCTGCAATAACGACATCAAACCCCCGATTGGCCGCAAGACTGGCAGCGATCGTTGCATCCCCAGGCCCTTTTGTCGCATGACATGAGGTTTCATAGCCGGCAGCTTCAAGCTTCATTAAAACCTCCGGGATATGCCGTTTAAAAAGCTCTCGTCCAGAAGTTGGGTTATATATGATACGCGCTCTTTGCATATTTACCATCCTACCATTTGATTCAATTTTTCAATTCCACTATTTAACATCATATCGAATTTCACATGGATAAGCAATTCTTTTAGAGAAAGAGATCATTTGTCGAAAATTGCAGTTTATTGTTAAATAATATCAAATCACAAAAACTTTTTGCACTCCATGAAACGTCTTATAGATAGAAAGAGAAAAGAGGAGGTGTTTCCGGTGAAGAATAAGGAGCTGGAAAAATTACTAACCGATTTAATTATTGCGGAAAAAGAAAAGTTCTATAGATTGGCCTTCACTTATGTAAAAAACAAAGAAGATGCGTTGGACATCGTTCAGGAATCGATCCATAAGGCCCTGAAATCCGTACATAATCTTGAACGCCCGAAAGGATTAAAAAGCTGGTTTTACCGGATCGTAGTAAATACTTCACTGGATTTATTACGTAAACAGAAACGAGAAATTAGTGTTGATGAGGAAACGTTGGAGTTTGTTAGTCCCAATAGCAATGATACGTATGAAAATATTGATTTAACAAGGGGACTTGATCAACTGCCACCAAAATATCGGGTTATTATCATTCTAAAATTTTTTGAAGACCTAACTCTTCGTGAGATTTCAGAAATCCTGCATGAGAACGAAAACACAATAAAGACCCGTCTATATAGAGCACTTAAGATTCTCCGAATCCAAATTGAGGATCAAGATCAATCCATTCTAGGAGGTAGGTAAAATGGATAAAAAGATTGAAAAATTGATGGCTGATTATGATAGCATCCCTATTCCTGATGAATTAGACTTTGTTGTAAAAAAAGCCCTTAAACAAAAACCGAGGAAAAATAGAAAAATAAAATGGATTGCAGGAGTAGCAGCAGCTTCAGTGGTGTTCGTTGGTGGATTAAATGTTAACGAGACATTTGCAAAAACGATGGCTGAAGTTCCAGTAATCGGAAACATTGTAAAAGTATTGACTTTTGTCGAATTTAAAGTTGATGAAGAAACCTATAATGCTGATATAAAAGCACCTGCCATTCATAACCTTAAAAATGAAGAGCTGCAAGCTACTTTAAATGAGAAATATCTAGAAGAAAGCAAGGCGTTATACGCTCAATTCCAAGCTGATATCGATGAACTAAAAGCAGCTAATGGCGGCCATTTAGGGGTAACAAGCGGATATGAGATAAAAACGGATACCGATCAAATTTTATCAATAGGCCGCTATGTCGTGAATACAGTTGCCTCCTCTTCAACAACCTATCAATTTGACACGATTGATAAACAAAACGGTCTACTTA
>JAEWMK010000535.1 GCA_023457235.1 Bacillota bacterium | reverse complement strand
GTTATGAAAATGCTTACAGAAATCGGTTCTGTTGAAAACGTAGAAGCATTTGCTGAGAATGCATTTGCAAACAAACAAAAAATTATGGGCTTTGGCCACCGTGTGTATCGCCAAGGCGATCCACGTGCAAAGCATTTAAAGAAAATGTCTAAACAATTAACAACAATTACTGGCGAACCAAAATGGTACGAGATGTCTGAAAAGTTAGAAGGTATTGTGACTTCTGCGAAAAACTTACCACCAAACGTGGATTTTTATTCGGCATCTGTATACCATAGCTTAGGTATCGATCACGATTTATTCACGCCTATTTTTGCAATCAGCCGCGTTTCTGGTTGGTTGGCTCATATCTTAGAGCAATATGATAACAATCGTTTAATCCGTCCACGTGCAGATTATGTTGGTCCAGACAAACAAAAGTGGATTCCGATTGAAAACCGCTAATAAAAACTTTATACTATAAATGACACTGAGGGAAGGGGAGCATACTACTTCCCTCTTCTCGGTGTGAATAAATATAGAAAAGGTCGTATAAACCGAGATGACCTACTCAAAATGTTTAGGAGGTAAGGGAAAGTGACAGAAGGACAAAAAATTACAGTAGACAATGGGGTTTTAAATGTACCAAATAATCCAATAATTCCGTACATTGAAGGGGATGGAATTGGTCCTGATATTTGGGCAGCTGCATCTCGCGTATTACAAGCAGCAGTTGAAAAAGCATACAATGGTGAGAAGAAACTTGTATGGAAAGAAGTTTTAGCTGGTGAAAAAGCATTCAATCAAACCGGTGAATGGTTACCACAAGAAACTTTAGACGTTATTAAGGAATACATAATTGCTATTAAAGGGCCTTTAACAACGCCAATCGGTGGCGGTATTCGTTCATTGAACGTTGCTCTTCGTCAAGAACTAGATTTATTTACATGCTTACGTCCAGTTCGTTATTTTAACGGCGTACCTTCACCAATCAAGCGTCCTGAAGATACTGATATGGTAATCTTCCGTGAAAATACAGAAGATATTTATGCTGGTATTGAGTGGGCAAAGGGAACACCAGAAGTTGAAAAAATTATTAACTTCCTGCAAAACGAAATGGGAGTTAAGAAAATCCGCTTCCCAGAAACTTCTGGTATCGGTATTAAGCCAGTTTCAGAACAAGGTACAAAGCGTTTAGTACGTGCTGCAATTCAATATGCAATTGATAACAATCGCACTAGCGTTACACTTGTTCATAAAGGTAATATTATGAAATTTACTGAAGGTGCGTTCAAAAACTGGGGCTATGAAGTAGCTGAAGAAGAATTCAGTGACAAAGTGTTTACTTGGGCACAATATGACCGCATCGTAGAAGCTGAAGGAAAAGACGCTGCTGATAAAGCTCAAGCTGAAGCAGAAGCGGCTGGAAAAATTATTGTAAAAGATACTATCGCTGATATCTTCTTACAACAAATTTTAACTCGTCCACGTGAGTTTAGTGTAGTAGCTACAATGAATCTTAACGGAGACTATATTTCTGATGCACTTGCTGCACAAGTTGGTGGTATCGGTATTGCTCCTGGAGCTAACATTAACTACGAAACAGGACATGCAATCTTTGAAGCTACACATGGTACTGCACCTAAATACGCAGGTTTAGATAAAGTAAACCCTTCTTCTGTAATCCTTTCTGGTGTACTTATGCTTGAACATTTAGGATGGACAGAAGCAGCTAAATTAGTAATTGACTCTATTGAGAAAACAATTGATAGCAAAGTTGTAACATATGATTTCGCTCGTTTAATGGATGGTGCAACTGAAGTTAAATGTTCTGAATTCGGTGACGAATTAATCAAAAACATGGCTTAGTAATATGCCAACTTTTTAAATAGTGTTATCTTTGAGACTGATCCAATTATGGGTCAGTCTCAAAATTACATATAAAATTGAGGGGGTACTGGAGATGACAATTAAGCGTAAAAAGATTTCTGTAATTGGAGCAGGTTTTACTGGTGCTACTGCCGCATTTTTAGCAGCACAAAAAGAGCTTGGAGATGTAGTTATCGTTGATATTCCGCAATTGGAAAATCCTACGAAAGGGAAAGCTCTAGATATGTTAGAAGCATCACCTGTTCAAGGATTTGATTCTAATATCATTGGTACATCAAATTACGAAGACACAGCTGATTCTGATGTTGTTATCATTACTGCAGGTCTTGCCCGCAAACCTGGTATGAGTCGTGATGACCTAGTTTCAACTAATGCAAAAATTATGAAATCTGTAACACAAGAAATAGTTAAGTACTCTCCAAATTGTTATATTATTGTTTTAACGAACCCTGTTGATGCAATGACCTACACTGTTTATAAAGAATCAGGATTTCCTAAAAACCGCGTAATCGGTCAATCAGGTGTACTAGATACTGCGCGTTTCCGTACATTTGTTGCACAAGAATTAAAATTATCAGTAAAAGATATTACTGGTTTCGTTTTAGGTGGACATGGCGACGATATGGTGCCATTAACACGTTATTCTTTTGCTGGTGGAATTCCATTGGAGAAATTGATCCCAGCTGACCGCTTAGAAGCAATCGTACAACGCACGCGTACTGGTGGCGGTGAAATTGTGAACCTATTAGGCAACGGTAGTGCTTATTACGCTCCTGCCGCTTCGCTAGTAGAAATGGCTGAAGCAATTCTCAAAGATCAACGCCGTGTATTACCTACAATTGCTTACCTTGAAGGTGAATATGGCTATGAAGGTATTTATCTTGGAGTACCAACCATTATCGGTGGAAACGGAATTGAACAAATCATTGAGCTTGAATTAACTGCTGAGGAAAAATCAGCATTGGACAAGTCAGTAGAATCTGTAAAAAATGTTATGAAAGTATTAGCATAAAGCCTCCGGCAGATGCCTCAGATTTTCAAAGGTAATTTTTCGAGCAAGCTCGAAAAAATCTGGGCGCAAATACGCCAAGGCATATTTGATTGTGTAAAATGCCCCTTTATAGGGGCATTTTTTTATTGTTGTTTAGCGTACAATGTCAAATACTTTTTTCAAGTTTTAGGGTAACCCAAATACACCTATCGTAATTCCGATTTGAAAATATTACCAATAGCGATTAACCAAGTTTTTTATAAAATAGACGCCATT
>JAEWMK010000534.1 GCA_023457235.1 Bacillota bacterium | reverse complement strand
CTCCTGTTCTTTTATAGAATAGTGGAGGACCGTCGATATGTCTCCAACCAATTGGTTGGAAATAAAACCAACCATTTTGATACAATAAGTGAAAAGAAGGGAGAAGGAATATGTCTGTTATAGAGTGGAAACCGCAAAAATCCCCAACAGTACCTTTACATCTACAAATCTCTAATTATATGAAAAAGAAAATTTTGAATGGTGAATGGACAATAGGTATGAGAATACCTTCGCAAAGAATTTTGGCCAAACAATTCGAGGTCAATCGAAGCACAATAGTAATAGCTCTTGAGGAATTAGCTGCAGACGGATTAATTGAATCAAAAGTGGGAAGCGGTACTAGGGTGGTTAATAATACTTGGAGTCTGCTTGCTTCTACTCCACCTCCTGATTGGATTAGTTATGTGCGTTCTGGTATTCATGAGCCAAATATAAATATCATCCAAAAAATTAATGAAGCTGAAGCAAATCCATCTATCATTCGACTCGGTACTGGAGAACTTTCACCTGATTTATTGCCTGATAAGCAGATGGAAAAGTTATTACAACTTGATATGGGAGAGACACTATCTTTAGGATATGAAGAGCCAAAAGGAAGTCTAGACTTACGGAAAACCATTAGCCAATACTTAATAAAGAAAGGCATTGAAGCTTCGCCCGCATCCATATTAATTGTTTCGGGAGCACTTCAAGCATTGCAATTAATCTCAATCGGCTTATTAAAACGTGGATCAGTTATCTTTCACGAAACACCTTCATACCTAAATTCAGTCCATGTTTTTCAATCAGCTGGCATGAATTTATTTGGTATCCCCTTAGATAAAGAAGGGATTAAATATGAATCAATTGACCGTTTAAAACGACAACATCATGCAGCGTTACTTTATACGATACCATCATTCCATAATCCAACAGGTATCTTAATGTCAGAAAGAAGAAGACAACAACTATTAGAAGTTTGTAAAAAGGTAGCTCTTCCGATAATAGAGGATGATGTTTACGGTGAACTATGGTTTGATAACCCACCGCCAAAGCCAATAAAAGCAATTGATAAGCAAGGGAATGTCCTATATATTGGCAGTGTTTCCAAGTCACTAAGTCCCGGTCTCCGGATTGGCTGGATTGTTGGACCGGAACCTGTTATTGATCGACTTGCCGATATAAAAATGCAAACAGATTACGGTTCAAGTTCCATATCGCAATTTGTTGTGAATAAGTGGATAAAAAGTGGATGGTATGATGATTATGTAGATCAAGTAAGATCAGAGCTAAAATATAGAAGGGACTTTACAATTCAGATTTTAAATACATATTTTTCTGATATTGCCTCATGGAATATACCATGTGGGGGATTTTATATATGGCTTCAATTACAAACTGGTATTTCTACTCGAAAATTATTTGAGGCAGCCCTTCAAGAAGGAATTCTGTTAAATCCGGGAAATGTCTATGATAAAAATGATCAAGAGCATCTTCGTTTGTCGTATTCATATGCAGCGTTGGATAAACTTGAAAAAGGACTTATAAGGCTGTCGGAGTTTATTAAAGATATCTAAATAGATAGATCTTTTCTTCTTTAGGTAACGGTGATGGCTTATAGAAGAAAATGTTAAGTTATTTCGTAAAGTTCACAACAAAGATTATAAAATTGGTAATCAGTTTGTACTCGATTCAATAATGTGGAAAGTTTCTGAAATAATGAGCAACGCTTTTCACTAACCTCATACTGAACAAGGGAAATCATTAAAGGTCTATCAATCAAAAGGTGGAAAATTATTAAATACAAAATAGGATTACTCCTTTAACAACGGAAGCAAACGTTCTATAAAGGATGGGGTCAATACGGATAAGAATCTATTAGGGATATACAATAACTGGGAAGATAAACTTGATGGAGACGAGTGGTATTTTAGTAATGCGTGTGAAGCGATTACCAAGAATATGTCCTCTGAAAGTGCTTTTAACTATATTCCAGAAGTCATATATATACTTTTACAGTTAGATGAGGATTTTTTGATTTGGGAAACACTTTATTTTTTAATCGATTTATATAGAATTGCGGAAACTACTGAAATCCCTGAACCAGATGTACTAAAAGAGATGTATAAGAAAAAGCAACGAGTGAATTAAACAATAGTTCTTATTTAGGCTAACCGGGCATTTGTTTAAAAGTAATGCCTAAATGAAGGGATGATGCTATGCCTTGTGTACATGAATTTGGGATACTAGATGATTTCGATAATCAGAAATGCTACATTGATTATGCACCACAAAAGTACAACTGTATTTCTGTTGAGGACGAAATTATCAATAGATTAATTGAACAATTATCAATCATGAAAACCTACTTTCACACATACAATCGCCCTGAATATATATTGTAACAAAGGAGAACGTTCATTCAATGACGGTCTTTTTTTGCTAAAGTTGCAGTTTTTTAATGTAAAATTATGGTAAAATTAAATAGTAATTATTTATAAATGGAGATTATTATGGAGATTTCATTAATAAGACATGGCAAATCTAAGCATATAGAAAATGATTGGATAACATGTACTGAGTTTCAAGATTGGATTCAAAATTATGATAGTAATGGCGTTTTAGAAGAAAACTATTATCCATCTGTAACACTTGAAAAAATAGCTGCAGCGAATATTGTATTTACTAGTGATTTGAGTAGATCTATTGAATCGGCAAGTTTATTAAATCAACATGTAAGAATTATTTCTGATGATTTGTTTCGGGAGACAGAATTACCGACTTTTCCAAGACTATTTGGACTAAAATTAAGTCCGAATATTTGGGCAATCATTTTAAGATGTCTATGGTTAATTGGGTATTCAAGACAATGCGAGTCTTTGGTTCATGCTAAACAAAGAGCAAAACAGGCATCCGAACAATTAGTAAAGTATGCCTAAAAACATAGATCAGTTGTTTTAGTGGGTCATGGATGTTTTAATCAATTAATATCTAATGAACTGAAAAGAATGGGTTGGAAAGGTAAAAGAAAACCAAGTTCTAAACACTGGAATTGTACTACTTATTCCTTATTGAATGGGGTTTCTTGTAGTAAGGGGTAGCACCCTTGTACAAAGAAGCAGTTATCGCAGTAAATGGAAAAGCGAGGCAACTTGGGGGTATTGGGTATGGAACGATATGCATTAGTAGTCCTATCAATAATTCTCCATACAGAATTGAATTCACTTTTTAATAAAACGATGTCTCTATTATGCTAATAGGGGCAAGAGGTCAACAAAACGAGGTGTGTCTTAATGTCATACGATGATCATAAAGTACCTTTAGTTTTAAAAATAATATTAATATGTTGGCTTTCTTCTGTCACACTACCTGATTTTTAATAGTCTAAATATATGAAAAGAATAATTGGGCTTTTCATATATTTTTATAGACGGAGGAGAAGATTATGAAAGAAGTAGTAGAAATAGTATTTTTTGAACTAGAGGAAGGTGTGCGTGAAGAGCAATTCCAAAATGTTTCCCAAATATTTCAAAGTAATTTTGTTGCTTTGCAAGATGGCTATGTTAGTAGAAATGATACTATGTCAAGATAGTAGACACAGATTTTCTACCGCGCTTTCGCTTGGTTGCCTTCATAAAAAAGTTTAAATAAGGTACTTTTTAAACTTCTTTATGAAGGTGAAATTCATGCCGCCAATTGA
>JAEWMK010000533.1 GCA_023457235.1 Bacillota bacterium | reverse complement strand
AAATTGGTCTGTAATCACTTTTTTATCATACTCTACATAGAATCGTGAATTCGGTTCATTGTCAGGGTTTGATGTGGATGCCGCCGTTTCTGCCTCGGAAATATCCTTAATATTATAAATATGTCTAATTGCATTTATTGTTAACTTATTTCGTGCAAATAAACCACCTTCGATGTCAAACAGCGATCCTACTCCGTATAGGGTAGCTGCATTATCTGTATAAAAAAATGCTTTTAAATTTGGCGGTGTATTAATTTTAGTGACCAAGCTATTCTCTAGTAGAGGATCATCAAACTCATTAATTCGGACAATATTTAAATCACCTTTACCTAAGAGCACTAGTTGCTTATCATCAGCACCTTCAATATTTACATTATCAATGGTACTACTACCATTGACATATACAGTTGCATCGAAAGCTACTTTAGCTGGATTTGAAGGACTAGTCCCATCAGGACTTTTAATAATTAAATTGCCATTAACAAGTATATTTGCTTTTATCTCAAGTGGAGAAACTGTTCTTCCTTCAATTATGAGGTCACCATCTACAACGAACCAGCCCTTTTCGTTAGATGAATTTTTCAAGACTAAATCCTCATTTAAGGTATAGGTCTTGGTATTATCAAAGATACGATTACCACTGGGATCTTTATCAATATTGGTAAAAAATAAGGTGTTAGTAGTATTTTGGATATCAGTGTTATTAATGATTTTATCTGTGTATCCTCGATAAGTATCAAGCATTGATTCTTCAATCATATAGACATTATTGCTACACGTAAACTTGGGATTTCTGTATCTATCAACGGCAGGATTAGTTCCTCTGATTTTTAGTTCCGCTTCTAAAATGTCATCAAGATCACTGTCACTACCTGTAGCCGAACGATTATTTTCTACTAACCCATCCGTATTAATCAATGCATTGTAAAAATCATCACTAGGACAAGCTGAAGCTGGATCTATTGGTATATTTGCCTCAGCACGCTTTATCGCAAAAGTTTCATCAAAATTTACATCAACAAAGTTATTTTGCAAAGGTTGTATGAGGGGCCGTCCGCTTAAACCTTCAGAGACTTTTTCTACAAAAATTCCTTCAAAGAAAGGTTCATCACTAGGATTACTAGTACGATTATTATCGACGTAAGATGTATATAATGTACCGAAAATGGAAGGACCGTAAAATTCTCCAGTCTTTTTATCTGTCGAAGCAACCTTGTATTCAGCTTTGCTATTTAACGTTAGGGATGGAGCGTACACATTCCCAATAATATCAGGTGATCCATTAATAATCAGATCATTAGATCCAACAGCATATTGTAAGAAACTTGGTGTTGGTGATATGATTACATTTTGTGATAAATCCCTCGTAATGATCGGATTATTTGTTTCTGTACTAGATTGGGTAATTGAGATTTTATAAATTCTCGTATAGTTATTATTTCTAAACGAAGTAATATTTGTAATATCTAAATATTCACTATACTCTGTATCGGTTAGTTCTATAATATTTATTGGGCGATCAGCGGCACTGCAATTATAAGAAAGTTTAGTATTAAAAAAACACTCAGTTTCCTTAATAATATTATTATCAAGGACACTATTGTAAGTCGAAGGTGGAGTATCAGATTTTTTAAGCATGGTATCACTAATATTTTTGGCAAAAGTATTTTTGGTAGGATCTAAGTTTAATTGTAACTTAGCTAATATCTCGCTCATCAAAACTTTCCCATCCGTTGCTGCTTCTATATCTAACTCTCTTATTTCGGTTCGTTTTACATTATTCACAGCAGCACCTAAAATGGTAACACCTAATAATGAAAGCATCATGCAGGCTAATAGAACAACTACGAGAGTGTAACCTTTTTCATTCAAAGCTAATCCCTCCCTTAAAATCCAAATTGACTACTTAATTCAAGTTGTAAGTTCTCATCATCAATATTAGCTTTCTTTATGATCAGATTAAGATTGACAAGTCCATTACTGCATTTTTTTTCAATGAATTTCTCATTTGTAGATGAATTCGGATCAGTTACAATCGAAGATGAATAGGAACATTTAGCCCATATTTTTGATCCTTTATCTGCTTCAGAACTGTCGGAACTCGAAGTTACGATTTTAAAATGATTAGAGTGAAGCGTTTTAACTCCTTTAGACGTATTTCTCACGATTTCATTCCCTACTCTGGTTGTATCAAATTCTTCAACAACGAGATTATTATCGGTATCTATTTTAATTTCAGTTATCTTTCCGACTGCCTTCAAATCATTTAAACTAGTAATACTTACTTTATCATCATTTGTGGCTATTTTGGCTGCTTCAACGCTATGAATTTCAATGCAAGTATCTGTTGAATCACAGGTTTTAATATTATTAATATCATCTGTATAGAACAATTGGATGATCTGAGAAATAACATAGTCACCTTCATCTCTAATGGCACCTTCAATAGAAATCTTTTCGTATGTTTTATAACCTGTTATTATGACGCCGTATGCTATACCCAAAATTACTGTACTAATAGCTAGCACAACCAGTAGCTCAACCAATGTAACACCAATCTGATTATTTAAATATTTAGCGAAGTGCCTCATTTGAGATAACTCCTTCTAACACGATTTTTTCTCTTTTCTCATTCCAATTAACAACGACATAGACTTTCAAAAGTTGGTCTTTAAAACTCGGTGTTAAACCAGTTAATTTACTATTTAACTGTGTACCAATGTCGGTACTGGTCAAGTCTTGGGTTAATAAATTTGGAATACTTGGATCATCATAATAGTCTGTTAAATAAATAAAAATATTATTTTCATCAAAGGTTTGATTATTAATCGTCGGTTTTAAAACTGCTGTACATACTGAACCTGCTGGTAAATTTCCGTCATAAAATAAGGGAGTCTCATAGGAGCCTACAGTATTAATAATTACCTTTTTCTCACAGTCATTCCAATCAAGCGTTGTATACTTACTGGAATTAGAAGTTTTTTCGGTTTCCAAGTATGCCTTCATAGCACTGAAATTTTGATTTTCTAAATAGTGAACAATATTTCTAGCAATATTCATGGCAACTGTTTTATTTTGACTTTGAGTAGTATAACTGTATGCATTATAAAAGTAAGACAGCAATGGAAAAGCGATAATAAGGAGTAGGGTCATAGAAAGCAAAACCTCAAGCAAAGTAAATCCATTTTTATTATATAGTGATTTCAACTCAAACGAGACTTCCTTTCTCTTAAACTATCATTTTATAAAATACAGTAGTAATTGTTATCAGGTTGTGTAGATAAATGTCGATTCTGCTTTAAAATTACCAATATTTATTATACAATAAAACTCAGGTCAAAAATGTTTTTTTAACTACTATTTGGTTAAAATGGGACAGGAATATTAATTTTTTTTTGTGGAAGCAGGTGAGGCTCATGGAAGTATATCTTTTTGGAGTTATTTTTATATTAATTTTATTGCCGATTTTATACTTCATTCCGATTGGAATAAATTTAAAGGAAAAGGTATTAATAGCGATAGTATCATTTATATTAGCTGAAATTGGTTTGTTTTTAAATCAATTTTTAGGAATATGGAAAACGCTACTCATATTAGTGTTACTTGCTGTGGTTGTTACATATATTGTCGAAACAAGGATTAGACCTAGATTGGTTGATAAGGGTAGGCGAGAGGTTGTATTCGAGGATAATGGGGGCAGCCCAGACCTGCTTATTAAAAAGGAAGAACCAATTTTGCTAGATAGCGATGGTGATCACGAAAGTGATGGTGACTATGATTTAGGACAGGAAGCGATTGATCGTTTGTTATCTGAAATGAATAAATCAAAAACCGAGCAAATTGAGGGAATCCCCAATGTTAGCTTAGATGATATACAAAATCGTGATTTTGATATTCAAAATGAGGATTATATTGAGCCTGTTAAAGATACCTTCGTTAATAAGGAAAATACAGATGATGAAATTGAGGTAATACAACCAGAAAATACATCATTGGCTACACAAACTGACATTGATGTAAGGGATATAGAAGAATTATTAAATGAAGAAATATCACCTCAAAATCAAGAAGTGGAAATAGATGTTTTACCAGAAGAAGATCCTTCAATACTTGCTAAATCAATTGATGCCGATTTTGAGATTGATTTTGAAAAACAGCTTGAAGACCATACTTCTGAAAATTCCCATGAAGTAAATAATTCATATGAGGATGAGTTATTACTTGAGCGATCAAAACTGTTTGACCACCTTAATGAATTAGAAGGTGGCAATGATAGGATCGAAGAACTCAGCGATACTAAGCCAATTGATGAAGTTGAAGTTGAGGAAAATCAATCAACTGAATTGGTTGAAAGTCTAATGGAGCAACTTGATGAGATCAATCCAATCGAAGAATTGCTGGTCGATGAACCAGTTGAACCAAATGAAAGTGTATTAGAGGCACTGGAAGAAATTGAACCGATTGAAAAAACAGAAGGTGAGAAACCTGAAGAATCTATTGAAAATATGCTAGACGAACTAGATGTAGTTGCTCCAACTGAGCAAACAGATGCAAATCAACATGACGAACCAATCGAGGAAAAGATAGAGGAACTCGATGAAGTTGAATCAATTGAGCAAGCAGTTGAGGACCAACAAGATGAACTGATCGAAGATATGATAGAGGAGCTAGAAGAAGTCCTGCCAAATGAGCAAACGGGTGCAGATCATCATGATGAATCTATGTACGATATAGTAGATGAACTAGAAGAAATCCTGCCAAATGAGAAAACAGATGCGGATCAACCTAATGTATCTATCGACGATATAGTACCTATTGAGCAAACGAAAGAGACTCAGCCAGAAGAATCAATTGAAGATGTATTAGATGACTTAGATGAAATTGGTCAAACTGAACAGATTAAGGAAGTCAGACCAGTTGAATCAATCGAAGGTATAGCAAATCCAGATCAATCTGATCATTTCGTTGATGATTTATTAGAAGGCGAAAATGAACAACAAGAAATTGAAGAAAGTCACAAAATAATGGATGATATAGAAGACATTACTACTAGTGAAGAACTACAAAAAGGCGATACAATAGTTGAAGAGTATGTCCTAGAAGAGAAGGATGATGATAATACAAGCGAGGAAATCTCTGAGACAAGATCTGAAATTCAACGACAAATGCTGCAAACGATGGTAACGCAATTAAACTTCAGTAAATCAAGATTATCCGACGAAGAGTATGAGAACTTAGTTCTTGAATATATGCACCCTTCATTGCCTGCTCTTGAATATTACACTTTCGCTTATATGTTAATTGAGCATTACATTAGTAAAGGTCAATTTGATAAGTTAACATTATTAATTAATGAACTTTACAATAAATTTGAGAAGTACCCAGTGATAAAATTACAGCTGGATTATTTAATTGAAAAGTACAATAATAGCTAATGCACCAATTATAAAAAGAAAAGGAAAAATCCCTAATTTGTTCAATAATAAATTGTGATTTTTTCTTTTCCGTGATTCATTTTATTATTTCCTACAGAAAAATATAGAGAACGGGTATGGTGATGGACATGAAAAAAAGCAGTCAAATTCTTGGATTACCAATCATTAGTATTGCTGATGGTTCGGAAGTTGGAAATGTAAAGTCATTAGTGATCAATCCTGATAAAGGCTCAATTGATTTTTTAACAATAGAAAAAGAAGAGTGGCAAGTTAGCGTAAAAGCGATTCCTTATAAAAAAGTGGTTGGTATCGGTGAATATGCTGCAACGATTGAGACAGATAGTGCCATTATTGATTTAAATGAAATCCCAATCGCAAATCAGCTTGTTAATAAAAAAATAAAAATTATTGGTTCAAAGGTTATGACACGTAAAGGTGAAATGCTTGGTGATGTTCAAGAATATTTTGTCGATGAAGATAATGGAACGATCCTCGGAACAGCGATTAACGTTTCCGGCCGTGAAGTAACACTAGCAGTAAATAGTGTCATTACTTATGGTAAAGACATTATTATTGTAAAAGAAAATGCTTCCAATTATTTTTTAGATACACCAGAGCAATTGATTCAAGATAAGAAGCCGCTTGGAGAAGAATTTGCAAAGGAATTATTCGAGAAGGATGACTTCCAAAAAGGTACTGAACTTGTAGAAGACCTTCTAACTGAAAATAACCCATTAGATGAAGTAACCATTTTTAAAAATCAACAATTTCAAATATTAAATGGAAAAGTTGTTAAAAAAGATATTTTAGACAATCAAGGAAACATTCTCATAACGAAGGGAACAGTATTAGGAAAAGCTGAAATTGAAAAAGTTCAGGAACAAGGTCCTAGTGTTTTCGTTGAGTTATCGATGAACGTTGACGTTGAGTAGAAGGGTGGAATGACCCGTGAGCAAATGGTTAGACATTAAACTGTTTGTGTTAATAATTTTAAGTACGACCTTTATTCTTGGATTCTCTCAAATAAGTTCATTTGGATATAGTGCTGTATTTAAACAGGAAAATGGTAATACTTTTTCAAATGGCACAGCAATTGGCTCTGTTTCATTAGCAGGTATGACATATGAACAGGCAGAGCAGACATTATTAAACAAAATTACAGAATGGAACGAAAAGAGCTCATACATTGTTCAATATGAAAATAAAACAACGCAATTATCCGTTAGTATTTTTCAAATTGATTATCAAAGTAGCCTCAAACAAATTGTTGATGGACAGCAAGCTGAGCTTATTGTTTCAATAGATAAGCCTCTTCTTGAAGAGGCTATTCGTGCAGTTGTAAACGAAGAAATCTATAAAAATATGAATATAGCAAAATTATCTGCTGACCTTTTAAATTCTGTCAAAACATTAAAGCCTAATACGATGAACTTTCAGTTAATTGAATATTTAGGAACAGAAGGAAAAGGGGCAGATAAAGAATTATCGACAACGACAATTAGTGGTGTAAAGGGTCAAGCTACCAACTTGCAGAATATAATTACAAAATTGAATGATCAAATTGTGGTTGAATCTTATCAAACTTTTTCATTACTAAATGCCATCAATCAACAAACGATTAATCAGGAAAATAGTGAGGCGGTTAATATTATTGCAACGGCCGTTTACCGTGCAATTCTTCCGACGAACTTTTTGATCGTGGAACGGAATATTAGTAATAGGTTGCCTTCTTACAGCGAAGTTGGGTATGAAGCAAAAGTTTCTAGCAAAATGGATTTAATCTTTAATAATCCTAACCCATTTCCATATAGGATTTCGTTTACTTTGAAGGACAATGAAATACAAACTAAACTAATTGGTGTTCCTTTCCCGTATAACTATGAAATAAGGACAGAAGTTGAAAAGTTTCCACCGAAGACTATTTTACAATTTTCAGCTTTGCTTCGTCCGAATGAATCAAAGACAATTGAGCAAGGTGAAAATGGTTACTTAGCAAAAGTATTCCGAGACACTAAAGATAGTAATAATCAAGTAGTTGATTCGATTGCAATTTCTGAAGACTTTTACCCTCCGGTTCACAGGGTTGTAGAATCTGGACTTGTCGTTCCAGAAACGGGGGTACAGAGCGAAACCAATAATCGTGATAATAACAATAGTACTGCTACTGATAAT
>JAEWMK010000532.1 GCA_023457235.1 Bacillota bacterium | reverse complement strand
GACATAGTAATATGTTAAAACGTCCAGAAAGCAATAAGAAATCGCTCCAAGCTACAGCGGTATCTGTTTTATCATCTGGGATTTTTGGAACTAGTCCAACCGTGGCATCAGTGGAATCAGCAGCAGGCATTACCGCAGGTGGACGAACAGGATTAACGAGCATTGTGACCGGTTTTCTGTTTCTTGTTTCTCTATTATTTATACCTGTTATTAAAGTGGTTCCCGCGAGTGCGGTTTCACCCATTCTAATTTTAATCGGGATTCTTATGCTACAAAACATAGTTCATATTTCGATGGACGACTTAACGGAAAGCTTTCCGGCACTATTAATTATTGTATTAATTCCGTTAACGTATAGCATAGCAGACGGTATGGCGATCGGCTTTATTTTGTACCCATTGATCAAGCTTTTAATGGGGAAAGCGAGAGAAATTCACCCTGCACTTTATATGATTGCTATTCTATTTATTAGTAATTTTGTGATTCAGTATGTATTTTAAAGTTGAGTGAAAATAGGCAGGAAAATTCGCTATGAATTCTTCTGCTTTTTTGTATTAAACTTCCATCTTTAATGCAATAATGAAGAAGTAATACCAAAGACTATTGAAAGTAAATACATACTAGTTGTTGGTTTTAAGAGAAATCAATTATTTGTAAAAAAGTTGGAGGTTATTTATGGGAAGATTAATTCATTTTGAAATTCATGTGGATGATATGGAGCGGGCTAAGAAATTTTATGGTGAGGTATTTGGATGGACGTTTCAAGATTGGAGCGATTATGCCGGAATGCCTTATTTTGGCGCTGTGACTGGCGATGAAAGCGAGCCGGGAATTAACGGGGCATTAATGCAACGTCAGGGTCCTCCTCCAGAAAAAAATCAAGCTTTAAATGGCTTTGCTTGTACAATGGGAGTGGAAGATTACGATTCTGTTGAAGCTAAAATTATTAATAATGGAGGTCAGGTCGCATTGCCGAAACATGCTCTACCTGGAATGGCATGGCAAGGGTATTACATAGATACCGAAGGAAATATTTTTGGTATTCATCAACCAGATGAGAACGCAAAATAAAATCATTATGTAAAAAGGGGTAATAAAATGATTAATAAGATTGGAAAAATTACTTTATATGTGCAAGACCAAGAGCAGGCAAAGGATTTCTGGATAAATAAAGTCGGGTTTGTTTTAAAGTTTGAACAACCGATGGGACCAAACATGTCTTGGATTGAGGTCGGTCCAAGTGAAGACGAGTTTACCACTTTAGTTCTTTATTCCAAGGCAGCAATGGAGCAGCACAAGCCTTCTAAAGTTGCGCACCCATCCATACTTTTCAGTACAACCGATATTGAATCTGCCTATGAGAAAATGAAGGGAAATGGAGTAAAAGTGGAGGAAATGCAAAGAATGCCGTTTGGAACGATGTTCACTTTCTATGATCAAGATGGAAATGAATATATATTAAGGGAAGATAAATAGAAGAATTAGCCCAATTTGGTATTAAAATTATTATTGCTAAAATGTCGGAGTACCTAGTGCTCCGACATTTATTTATATTTAAAAGCAGGATTTTTGAAATATATATCGAAATTATGTTTATGAGAATTGAAAACTAATGAATTCAATTATATCCGCTACTTTACAGTGCTCATACCTCTATCTCCTCAAAAATGCATATCATCTAATAGTTTAACAAAATTCTCCCAATTATTTCACCAAAACTCCCCCGAAAGGATGGTCTTCTTGTCAAAAAAATACCTTGATTTAAAATTTGATTTTATGTTTAAACAATTATTTGGTCAGCCAAGTCGTAAGCATATTACAATCGCTTTTTTAAATGACCTTTTAAGAAGAAAAGATGATGACAGGATTACAGATTTAACTTTTGAAAATACAGAATATATTAAAGAGACAGAGGATGGGAAAACCGTCAGATTGGATTTCGCGGTATTAACGAATGCTGATGAAAATATTAATGTTGAAGTTCAAGTTACAAATCAGCATAATATGCAGGAACGGACTCTTTATTACTGGGCAAAAATGTTTTCAAATACTGTTCATTCTGGTGAATCTTATGTTTTAGCCAAACCAACAATTATGATCTCCATCTTAAACTATCCACTATTTCCATCAGATACAGATTCTTTTCATACAACTTTTCATATTAAAGAAGATACGGAGCATTTTGACTGGAGTAATCATCTTGAATTCCATGTGTTTGATTTAAGCGCATTCATGGTACAATGGAGAAAATATCGACGGAAAATAAAGGCTTTGGAGAAAAGTGAGGAGCTACCTTGGCTAATGATGTTATCAGCAGCGGATTTTAAGAAGAAAAAATGGGACGAAGAATTAATGTCTGAATTGGAGGAATGGGCCATGAATAAGGAACAGGTTAGAGAAGCGCTCATCGAATGGGAAACGCTAAGTGCAAATAAAGAAAACCGAAAATTGTATGAAGCTAGGAAAAAAGAATTGATGGACTTACTGAGTAATCTTGAAGGAGCGCAAAGATTGGGAGAAGAAAAAGGTAAAAAAGAAGTTGCTATAAAAATGTTTGAAAAGGGTTATGATATTTCAACGATTGCTGAAATAACCGATCTTAGTGAGCAGGAAATTCAACGATTAATAATACAAAATTAAACCCGCTAAGCGGGTTTTTTTTGGGATCTCCTCAATTGTCGAAAAAAACAATTGACTCTCCATTTAATGGAAGATTTATAATGGGAAATTATGATATTTTCAACAAGAAGGGATTCAAGATGGCACAAGCTCAATCTTCTAAACTATGGACAAAGGATTTTATCATTATTTCTCAGATCAACTTTTTACTAAGTAACGCCAATAGTGACTTTACATTTTTATTTTCTGCCGTATTCATCGGCATTGGTTTTGGTACGATTTTATCAAACTTTTTAGCTATAGCTATTCAAGCATCATCACCCCATCGAAAGGGATTAGCAACATCGACTTTTTTCATTTCACTTGACTTTGCGAATGGGATAGGGCCTTATATTAATGGAATTCTCATTGCCTATTTATCTTTTAGATAGCTGTATTTTACTGTTGGTGTATGGATGTTCGTTGTTATAGGAGTCTATTATTTAATTTTTAGAAAAAAGGAAAAAAATCAAGTAATCAATGTAAAAGAACAACACTTGGGTTAGGTTAAATCCAAGTGTTTTTTAGTACCCTAATTTGTATAATTCAATTATTTTGGTGATAACATTATTCTTCAGCGCATCCTTCTGCATAACTTGAATATCAAAGTATCCTCGGCAAGTAAATGGATATTCTACGTTAAAATCATCTCTTCTCATTTCCTGAATGTGAATGCCCCTGCTTTCTAATTGTTTGTGCAAATTCTGCAATTCTTTATGGGCATTGTCTATTTTCAATAGGATAAAGTTAAGATGAGGATTCTTGATTTTAATTTTTGATTTTTCAACCGCTTCAAGCTCTTTTGTTAAAAGCTTTAACGTGTTATCTAATATGATGAACTGACACACCAAATCCTTATCTTTCATCTCAATCATGCTGACCACCCCTAATAACGAACGTTTGTTTGTTTTTAATTGTAGCAAATTATTTTTAATAAGAAAAGGGGGGACAGAACGTTCTTTAATGTCTAAGCGTAAAATAGGGAAAATAGATTTGAGAATAAAAAGAAACGAGGATCAGAATGTTTTACAGAAGAGAAACGTACCGTGTTCGCCTGGGAAAAATGAATGAGTTCAATAAATATTTCCATGAATTTGTACTACCTTATCAGGTGAAAAGTGGTGCAAGGCTTATCGGACGCTGGGTTACCGAAGATGACGGCAAGATTATAGTCATGTGGGAGTATCCAAGTTTTGAAGAGTACCTCAAGATTGAGGAGCGGGTTTTAAAAGATGATATGTATAGGTTGGCAGAAGAGCAACTTCGGAAAATTGGACCGTTATTTGAAGACTTTCATCAGGATTTTTTAAAATCAACAGGAATCAATAATTCACCAAAGCAATCTGTGACAGTGAGCGGCTATATTACAAATGAAAAAGGTGAGGTTCTCTTAGTACAAACGTATTGGCGGGCGGATACGTGGGAGCTGCCCGGAGGGGGAGTCGACGAAGGGGAAACTTTGGATGTAGCGCTTTACCGGGAGATTTTAGAAGAGACAGGAATAGAGGTTAACCTTGAGGGGGTAACAGGTATCTATTCCAATGGAAGCACGATTTCGATTGTTTTCCGTGGTTCCTTTGCTGGTGGTGAATTAAGGGTTTCGGATGAAACAAAGGATGTTCGTTTTGTAAAAATCGATAAAACAAATGTTAGTGATTTTATTCGTCGGGGAAAGTTCATCCCAAGAGTATTGGATGCAATGACGGGGAATTGCATTCCGTACGAGGCATTTAAAGTGCGGCCGTATGAGCTTTTGAACAGAATAGGAAACAGTGAATCTATAGAATAATAGGGTTGAAGCATTGTTTGATTCCCGGAATTGGAGCGGAAGCGTAGGACCGGGTATCAAAGGTCCGATATGATTCCCAAAACCAGAGCGGAATCGCAAAAGTGGGAATCAAAGACCCGGTATGATTCCCAAAATTAGAGCGGAAGAGTAAGAACGGGAATCAAAGGCCTAGTATGATTCCCAAAACTAGGGAGGAATCACAAAAATGAGAATCAAAGACCCGGTATGATTCCCGGAGCCAGGTCGGAACCGCAAAAATGGGAATCATTGAGTCAGAATGATCTCTTGGTTAGCAAAAGCCCAAACTACAATAGTGTAAACTCAAATCCTTTTTCTCGGATACCATCAATAATTTGAGGCAGCGCAGTAACTGTTTGCTTTAATTCATGCAACAGAATGACAGAGCCATCTTGTACATGCTCGACGACATTATGAATGATAGTTTCAGGAGTACTTTTGTTTTCCCAATCAAAAGATGTTATTTCCCACATTACAGGGACCAAGCCGAGTTCATGAAGGATCGATATCGTATCTTCATTATATTGACCGAATGGTGGGCGGAAATAACGAACCTTTGTCCTCGTAATCTCTTCTATTTTATCAATACTGAATTTAATCTGCTTGTATTGTTGTTCTTTAGTTAATCTTGCAAGATTTTTATGATTCGCGGCATGCGACCCAATGATATGTCCCTCTTCCAACACCCTTTTCCATGGTCTTTCCTTGTAAAGTAAATTAGAATGCCAGAAAAACATAGCAGGAACATTTTTTTTATTTAAAATTTCTAAAATATTTGTAAGCTGCCGGCTAGGACCGTCATCAAATGTTAATACCACTTTCTTTTCAGAAGTTCTTATTTGCTTACAATTTATTATCCATCGTTCATCCGTTAGACCGTACACGATCTGTCCACTTTTAACTACTCAAGGGCAATACATAAAATTCCCTCCTATAGATTGCGTTTCGCTTTTTGCTTATTTCAGTATAACTGAATGGACAACCGTAATGAAACTCAAAATTTTGAGCCACAGTTCCCGCCCCCATGTCCCAACCGACCTCATGGCCCAAAGCCGCAGAACCCAATGGGCCGCAGAACCCGACCCTCTGTCCCACAAAAATTTTCAAAAGTGTGACAAAGTTCTTTGACGCCCATTTCTTGAATCGATAAATTGATTAGGGAACTATATTAAAAGAATAATAGAAGAGAGGGGCAAATAACATGGCAATTCTTACAAATGAAATGAAAGAAATGGTTGCAAATCACCAATGCTTTATCGGTACAGTTAGCAAAGATGGTGTTCAAAACATTGGGCCAAAACGGTCAACAAGAGTTTTAGATGACGAGACATTAATTTTTAATGAGGGTACTGGCGGAACTACATACCAAAATATTTTAGATGGCTCTAATGTCGTTATTGCTGTTGTAAATAGGGATCTACCTGATGGTTTCCGTTTCATTGGCAAGCCTGAAGTTGTAACTAGTGGTGAAATTTACGATAAGGCTGCAGCTCTATCTGAAAAAAATGGTATGCGTCCTCCAAAAGCTGTAGTATTAATACATATCGAAGAAATTCATAGCTTAAAGCCAGGACCAATGGCGGGTAAGAAAATTAGCTAACAAGCTGTTAAATAGAAAATCACCTTTCGATAGCCTTTGAAAGGTGATTTTTTATGAAATAGCCGAGAACACTTGTGATTTTAGTCATGAGATGAATCGGCTTCGGACAAGGCGTGTCTTATGACACGTCAATTGTCCGACATATTTAGCTTGCATTTAGGGAAAATAGTCTATTTTTAAAATAATGATCTCGAATAAATCCGTGA
>JAEWMK010000531.1 GCA_023457235.1 Bacillota bacterium | reverse complement strand
ATTTCGTACCTTATTGCAAATATTTCCTTTTGTTACAGGGTGGTTTGGGTCGCCTTCAACCTTAATTATTTTTCCATCCTTTTTATGGATAAGTAGTCCACATTGATCCGGACAATCAAGAGAGCAGACTGATGGAAAAACTCCGTCCTTCTGATTAACAAATGAATTCAATTGAAAGCTCTCCTTCCTATTATTTAATATTTTTAAGAGAATATTAACATTTCATAATTCGTAATAGTACAAATTATACTACAAAATATAATTCTTTGTTGATTCATTGCATAAGTTTTTTTGGTTCCCAAATTTTATAACAAAATATGGATGAAACGGTATTTCCCACATATTCATTAATAAAGAGGTGATTTCACAGTGATGAAGATGAAGCTTTCAATTATTAAAACAAAATTTATCCCGCCCATTTTTAGAGATACCTATGTATTACGACCCAAATTGACAAACAAGCTTTCACAAGCACTCGACTATCCACTTACGTTTATTCATGCCGGAGCTGGATATGGTAAAAGCGCATCACTGTCATCCTTTTCCAAAGAAACACCAATCCTTACTTGTTGGTATTCTATTTCAAAGCAGGAGGATGAATTTTTACCATTTCTTATTCATCTTCTTTGTTCCATCCGGTCAAAGGTGCCTGAATTTGGGTCAAGCCTGTTAACGTTTTTAGAGCATAATAATCAACAATTATTGGATGATACAATCGATTTTATCTGCTCTGAGCTTATAAATGAGTTAACTTTACTAGAAAACGATTTTTTGATCATTCTAGATGATTTTCATCTACTTGAAAAATCGAAACAAATAGAAAAGTGTTTTGAGTTGTTACTAAAATTTCTTCCACCTCAAATTCATTTCGTTATTTCCAGTCGAACTAAACTAAATTGGTCCTTATTTACGTCGCTTCTTGTAAAAGGGAACATTCTTGAAGTTGGGAAAGAGGATTTTATTTTTTCCAAGGATGAAATGGAGGTGTTGTTTTTAGAGTACTTCGAGGATGATTTGCCGCAAAATCAGCTGGAAATGATTCATGAGCTGACAGAGGGCTGGATTATCGCCATCAGAATGTTTCAGCAGCACCTTATCAGTAATCCTCAGCAGTTGATTTCCACTATCAAGGTGGATTCTGTAGACGACTTATTCCGCTATTTGGCGCTTGAGGTTTTTATGGACCAATCTAGAGAGATAAAAGAGTTTTTACTTCTCACATCTACATTCGACCAATTCTCAAGTTCAATATGTAAAGACGTTTTGGGAATCCGGCATGCTGATCAATTGATAAATGAACTTTTAACTAAAAATTTGTTTCTTACTGGTATAGGAGAAAAACAGTACCGCTACCACGCCCTATTTAAGGACTTTTTACAAAATCAATTAAAGCAAGATAAAAAGAAATATGAGAAGACACACCGTGCCCTCGCGAACTTTTATCTGAAAAACGAAATCTATGAAAATGCGGTTGATCATTATTTACTAATAGAAGATTATGGGGTACTTGCAGCACTATTAACACATGTTGGTCAATCGATACTAGATAAAGGAAAATTAGAATTTTTACAAAATGTACTATTGAAGATTCCTGAAAATATAGTAGAAGAACATTATCCTCTTTATTTAATTTTAGCTGAGATTTTTCGCTATCAATGTAAATATGAATCAGCAATCGCTGCCTATCGAAAGCTTGAATATTTATCGAAAAAGTCCCAGGATCCACTTGTAGAAGGCTTTAGTGTAGAGGGGCAAGCAAAGGTATACTTAGATACAATTCAACCAAGGGTAGCACAAGATTTGTTAGGTAAGTCCATCCGAATTTATCAAGATTCAAAGACTGATATATCTGCTGACAAGAAAATTGAGTTATATAGTTTAATGGCAGAAAATCTGGTCAATCTTGGCAGTCTGGAGCAGGCAGAGCAATGGATAAATAAGATTAAGCAAATAAATCAGGATTATGAAAATGTAGAGCTTGAATCAAGATTTCATCTTCGTGCTGGGAAATTGCAGGAAGCTGAAGACTTGTTACGCCGAAACCGCAGTAGGGTTGAACCGGCGTTGTCAAAATCACATAGAGAGACGGACCTCTTATTATCATTAATTTATAGTTTTACAGGTGATGGTGAAGAAGCTAAAGTCTGTGCGGATGCAGGCCTTGAACACGGGATCAAAAGAAAATCACCTTTTGTTGAAGCTTGCGGCTGGATTCGAAAAGGACACGCACTTCAATTGGAAAACGCTTACAACAAGCAAGCTATTATAAATGCCTATGAAACTGCCTTAAGAATGATGGAGGAGCTGGATGTATCCAGAGGGAAAGCTGAGCCATTGATGGGTCTTTGTTTATTATATGGAAAAAATTATGACTACCGTTTGGCCCTTTATTATGGGGAAAAAGCATTAATGGAAACGGAAAGGGTAGAGGATCATTGGTTATCATCCCTGATACGCTTATCTATTGGAATTGCTGCTTTTTTTAATGGAAAAGTAGATGACGCAAAGACGAAATTTCAAGATTGCCTTATAGCGTTCCAAGAATGTAACAGTCAATTTGGACTTATGGTTACTCACTTTTGGATGTGCTTACTTAGGGTGCAAGCAGGGAATGAAAAGGAAATAGAAAAAAATCTTGCGGCGCTGATTTCAATAGTAAAATCACTGAACTATCGATTCTTTTTTACGAGAAAAACATTGTTTGGTCCAAATGATCTACAGGTTGTTATCCCTTTACTTCTTTTTGCCAAAAATAAAAAAATTGAATCAGACTATGTGGAAGAACTCCTAAAGAGTTTAGGAGTTAAAGAGGATATTTCGTATCATCCGGGATACACGCTTACTATAAAAACATTTGGTGATTTTGAGGTTTGGCTTGGTGATCAAGTGGTTGATGAAAAAGCATGGAAGAGAGAGAGGGCAAAGGAACTATTACAGCTATTGATCACCTATAAAAATGGTTTATCCAAAAGTGATATATTGTCTCTCATTTGGGGAGACAGCGAGGAGGAATCTGCTGGGAATGAATTTAAAGTTGCCTTCAATGCCCTAAATAATGCGATTGAACCGCATCGAAAAGCTCGGGCAAAGTCCTATTTTATTACAAGAAGTACCTCCCGCTATTTATTGAATCCTAATGCAGCGATCCATCTTGATCGTGATCAATTTGAAAAAATGATTGAGGCTGGACTGGTGGAAAAGGATAAAGATTTAGCATTGGAAACCTTAAAAGCTGCTCTTCGTTTGTATACTGGTGATTTTTTATTAGAGCGTCGAGACGACGGGTGGAGTGCTGTTGAACGAGACCGACTAAGGATTCTGTTCCTCCGTGGTGCCGAAAGAGTGGCCCAGCTTCATCTTTCAAACGAAGAATTTGAAGAAACAATTCGATATTGTGATGAAATCCTGGCCATTGATCCTTGCTGGGAGGAAGCCTATCGTCTCTTGATTTATTGTTATTATCGAAAAAATAATCGACCCTATGCATTAAAGCTATATGAGAAATGCTGTGAAATACTAGAAAAAGAGATGTGTGTAGAGCCATTAGAATCAACAACAAGCATGTATCAGATGATTCTTGAAGCAAAATGAGCATAAATAAGGTATTGGAAAATTTCCATTACCTTATTTATTTTTTTAAACATTTTTTAAGCCAAACCATAATAATCTAAAAATGAGAGGTGATTCATATTTCATATTCAGAGGAAAATGCCAATAAAAAAGTAAAAGCACCCCTTACAAAAAGAGGCAATAAAACAAGACAGAAGCTGCTCGTTGCTGCTGAAAAGGTTTTTGGAGAAACAGGTTATTTTCAAGCTTCTATTGTTGATATAACAAAGGAAGCATCGGTTGCCCAAGGAACATTTTACATTTACTTCCCATCAAAGTATGCCATTTTTGAAGAATTGATTAAGCAAATGAGTAAGGATTTTCGCAGTAAAATAAAGGGCGAAATTAGCGGGGTCAAAGATTACCAGCAGGTGCTTCGTATAGGATTTCGAACGTTTTTCTCCTGGGTAAAAGAACATCGCAACCTTTATAGTCTTGTTCAGCAAGCCCTTCTCGTAGATGAAAATTTATACCGCAACTATTATCAAAGACTGGCTGAAGGTTATATCAGAGAATTAAAAGAAGCCATAAAAAATGATGATAGTTTGATTGATTTTGATCCTGAGACGATTGCCTATAGTTTAATGGGGATTAGTCAATTTATCGGAATGCGCTGGGTATATTGGGAAAATGCGGATGTACCTGAACTTGTTTTTGAGGATGTGATGGGAATCATCTTCCATGGAATAAGTGAAAATAAAAAGGAGTGAAAAAGTTGGAGGGTATCCATTATTGGATTGAGAAAAGAGCGCAAATTACTCCTAATAAACTGGCTCTAATTGGTGAAAATGAACAGGTGACTTATAAACAAATGTCAGAGAACATTCATAAAATTGCGCGGTGCTTACAGGAAAGATTTTTGTTAAAAAAAGGCGACCGACTTGGTCTTCTACTCCCAAATGGGATCGATTATGTGATGATTTTATTCGCAGCTGCGAAGATTGGGAGTATTATAGTACCACTGAATACACGTTTAACAGCAACTGAATTAGCTTTTCAAGTGAATGACAGTCAAACGACAGCAATCATAATCGGGAAAGAGTTTGAAGACTTCGGGAATGAAATTATCGATCGAACAAAGATCTCTTCCGTTATGTGGCTTGATGGAGGGTTAAAGTCTTTACTGGATCAGGTTCAAACAACTCTGCGTGAGGAAGCTTCATTGCCGGAAGTAGATGGAAGCTCAGCTTTCATCATATGTTATACATCCGGGACAACCGGCCACCCAAAAGGGGCAGTTTTAACCCAAGAAAATATGTTTTGGAATGCTTTAAATAATCAATTATCCTTAGATATTACATCCAACGACGTCACCCTTACACTACTCCCATTATTTCATATTGGTGGTATTGGGCTTTTTTCATTGCCGGTATTATTCATGGGTGGAACCGTTGTTATACCTTCCAAATTTGACACTTCACAAGTCTTAAAACTGATTGAGCAATATCGGATAACGCTTATAATGGGTGTTCCTACTATTCATGATTCTATCCGAAAAGATCCTAATTTTCATCATACCGATTTAACGTCTGTCAGATGGTTTTATAGTGGTGGCGCTCCATGTCCGCTGGAACTCATTTCATTTTTTACTGAAAAAGGCCTGCCGTTTGGGCAAGGCTTTGGGATGACGGAAACGTCTCCAACCGTGTTTTTGCAAACGAAGGATAATTACTTAGAATCCAAAGGTTCAATCGGAAAAGCTACCATGTTTACAGAAATAAGGGTTGTCGATAGTACCGGTAAGGATGTTGCTTGTGATGAAGTAGGGGAACTTTGGGTAAAAGGACCAAATGTTTTTAAAGAATATTGGAATTTGCCAAAGGAAACGGCTGATTCATTTAAAGATGGGTGGTTTTTGACCGGAGATTTAGTAAAAAAAGACCAAGATGGCTTTGTTTACATCACTGGTAGAAAAAAAGAAATGATTATTTCGGGCGGGGAAAATATTTATCCACTTGAAATAGAGCAAGCCATCGCAAAACTGAAGCAAGTACAGGAAACAGCTGTAATTGGAGTACCCGATGACATATGGGGAGAGGTTCCAATCGCTATTATTGTCTTACATGAAGGTTCAACCCTAACGAAAAAAGAAATTCAGGAGTATTGTAAACAGTATTTGGCAAAATACAAGGTTCCAAAGGAAGTTCATTTTGTAAACGCTTTACCTAAAAATGCAACAGGAAAAATTGATAAAACGTTAATTAAAAAACAAATTTCAAGGAGCTGACATAATGATTGAAAACATTGGTATCACAGAAACCGGTATTTTCGTTCCGGAAAACATTGAGACGGCAAAGGATTTAGAGCTGAAAACCGGTATTCCGGAAGACGTTATTATTGATAAATTCGGGCTTTATCAAAAACACGTTTCCAACGCAAATATGCATGCTTCAGACATGGCGATTGAAGCAGCACGACCGATATTAACCAAGATTGACCCCTTAGAAATTGATGTGATTATTTATTTTGGCAGTCCCTATAAGGATTTTAACGTATGGCCCTGTGCCGCTAAAATTCAACATGAATTAGGAGCCAAAAATGCTTATGCTTTTGAAATGATGAATGTAAGTTCGTGCTTTCCGATAGCGTTAAAGGTTGCAAAGGATATGTTAGTTTCTGATGAATCTATTCAGAACATTCTACTAGTG